>JALSLS010000497.1 GCA_026988195.1 Methylomonas sp. | reverse complement strand
ATTGAAATTAAGCCTCTAACATCAGATTGTATTGCTAAACCTCTTAGTAAGGGTCTAAGCATTGATCTAGTGTCTACATGTACTTTGGCTGAAGATTTATAGATATCAGGCATTTTGTAAACGAAAGTCCAACCTCCAATACAAACAATACAGGCTGTAATAGTAATAATCCATTTATGACGAACTATACCTTTAGCAAAATAAAGAATTTCAGAAAACTGATCTAGCATATTTTTATTACTTATAAATTATTTAGGTTGTTTTATTTAAAATCAGCACGTCTTTAGAAGAAAGCTTCGGGAACAATAAGTATGTCACCCGGTAAAATCTTAATATTTGCTGATAAATCACCCTCTTCAATTAAGTCATCAATTTTCACCCCAAATTGATATGATTTACCATCAATATTTCTTATAATGCTAGATCTATTACCATCACCGAATTGACCAATACCTCCTAGCTGTATCATTAAGTCTAGTAATGTCATTGCTTTTCTATATGGGAATGTTTGAGCTGAGTATCTGTTTCCGCCCCCCATACCAGCACCACCAGCACCACCACTTATTTGGCCGATAACACGAACTTGTTGATCGTAGACACCTTCAAAGCTATTTACAATAATTGAAACTAAAGGGTCACGTACGAATTTACTTAAATTTTCTTCAACATCTCTTGCTAATTGTGAGGGGGTTTTTCCTATAACCAGTAAATCATCAATCAGAGGGGTACTAATTTTACCATCAGGCCTAACGGTTACCGATTTTGAAATATCAGGGTTATCCCAAACAAAAATCTCTATACCATCACCAGGCCCAATAAAATATGTGTAGTCAGAGGCTACGTCTACGTCTTTATCTAATGGTGGATGTCCGCAACTTATTAAAAATAATGTCGATAGTAATGTCACCATCACTTTAAAACCACTCATATTCTAACCCCATAATAAAAATAAAATTCATTTTGACACGCTCGTTATTTAAGTATTTTTCTCAATGTAATCTGTTTTATAAGAAAACTATTTTCTTTTTAGTTTAGCAAGTAAATTCTCAATTAAAACTTTTTCTGTAAAGTTTTTGCCTTTCCCTAGATGTAATGCTTGTTTTAATTCGCTAGAAGCGGACATTTTATCCCCTAATAGGTTGTAGGCAACCGCTAAGTGATAACGAAATACGGGGACATTAGGCTCTAGAATAATAACTTTATTAAAAATAGAAAGAGCATCCTCAACTTTTCCTGATTTTAATTTTGCCCAGCCATAGGTGTCTAGAAAGTAAGGCTGTTTCGATTGCTTGAAAGATTCAATGACTTGTAATGCTTTATCTATATCTTCGGGTTTTCCATAGTGATCTAGCAGTAAGGTCGCTAGATTATTTTTTGCTATATTATGTTTTGGGTAGATAGATAATATTTTATTATAAAGGCTAAGAGATTGATCAAATAGCTGCTTTTTTTCATTATATGAGGCTAGGCTTAACATAAGGCTAATATTTTCAGGGGCTGCTTTTAAACCCTCAATATATGTTTTATGCTCATTTTCAGGGTCTTTGGTTGCGTTGTATAGCTTAGCCAATTCTATATAGAACGCTGTGCTTTTTATTTCTTGTTGTTTTAATGAATGAGTAATAACTGAAATCGCTTCTTTGTATTTTTTATCTGAGCTTAACAGTCTACTTTTCAAAATAACAGGCGCTGTATTATTTGGGTTATTTTTTATTAATTTATCTAAATAAACCATCAATTTTGTTTTTTGATTTAATTTTAGATAACATTCGGCTGTTCCTGTTAAAGCATCTTTTAACCAAGGTGCTTTATTTGATAATGCTTTATAAGCAAGAATCGCCTCATTAAATTTATTTTGTCGTTGAAGTGCGTTTGCTTTTAAAAACTCAGCTAAAAACAGGCCATTTTTCTGGCGTTGAATTTTGTTGATATATATATCTGCTTTATCAAAATTATTAGCATTAAAGTTTAATTCAACGAGTTGAGTTAAAATTTTAATGTTAGACGGTAGATACCTTAAAGCACGTTCTAAAATTTCTAATGCATAGCTAGAATGCCCTTCACTTACTTCTTTATTAACTATAAAGTCTAAAGCGAGTAAATTTTTCGGGTTGTTTTTTAAAGCATTTTCATAATTAAGGATCGCTTTATCTAGGTTACCTTCTATTTCGTTTACTTTTCCTAATAAGGATAGTGCCGAATCCATATTGGGTTGTTGCCAAAGAACTTCTTCTAATAATTTTTTTGCAGCGGTTAATTTATTTAAAGAGATCTGAATTTCAGATTTCAATACTTTTGCATTGTTATTTTCAGGGTTATAACTTAATACTTTGTCTATATAGCTTAAAGACTTTGTTGGGTTATTGTTTTTAAATGCAATGTCAGCTAATAATAAGTTTAGAGTTGCTTTGTTTTTGTCACTGATGTTGTTATTTGTGGTTGCTGAAATAAGTATATTTTGAGCTTCAGTTTTTTTGTTTTTTGAAAGCAGCCATTGTGAGAGTACTATTATTTTTTCATAGCTATCTTTATTGTCTTTAACCAATAATTCAAATTTAGACATTGCTTTATTTTCATCTGAGGTATAAATGAGATTGAGTAAAGCAATATTTAGATTAATTAGGGTGGGGTTTTCTTCTATGAGCGAATTTAAAGTGCTTTCCGCTTTTTCGGGCTTGTTTGCTTGTTGATAAACTTTAGCCAAAGTGAGTCTGATTTGTACGCTATCTGGTTTAAGCTTTACTAGGTTTTCATAGTCAGCAATAACCGCATCACTATCATTCTTTAGTGAATCTATTTGGATTTTTAATAACAGGAGTGAAATATTTTCACTGTTATTTTGTATCGCAGGTATTAATAAAGTTAAAGCTTGGTCAAATGACTTTTGTTTTATGAGCATAACGATTTTTAAAGACAAAGCCTCAATATGATCAGGATCTTTAGTGAGAATCTGATTAATGATGATTCTTGCCTCATCATCTTTTTTCTGCCTCATTAAAATAGATGCTTTGATTGCCAAAGCATCTAATTGATCAGGGTCTTTAGTCAGCACAGTTTCTATTGTTTTTATTGCGCCTTCAATATCATTGAATAGCAAAAGGACTTTACTTAATTTTAATTTAGCACTTGTATTCTCGGGGTCTAATTTAACAGCTTCTAGTAAATTAGCTCTCATTGCCTTATATTTTTTCCCTTTTTCATTCAGTAGAGCCAAGTAATAGTATGGTTGTGATAAAGAAGGGTCTTCTTGAATAGCACTTTTTATTTCCAATTCAGATTCTTTATATTTTTTTTGATCAAAAAAACTGATCCCTCTTTCTAAATATAAGCCCTTGCGTTGCTCTTCACAACCAAGGATATTTAGGCACAAGACGATAAGAATGAGAGCTGAAGATATTCTTTTCATAATAAAACCATTGTTTGATACAGGTGGTACATAGAGACTCTAGTAAAAAAGGAGTCCTATATAAAAATTTCTAACATCATACCGTACTCTAGACTGTTTTTTAAAGTTTGCTTGATTTGTTTTGTAAAAATATAGCTGAGTGATTTTAATACTTATTTATTCATATTGTATTCAGCCTAGTACCTGTTTAGTTTGGTTACTCAATTCAGTAGGCAGATTTTTTCTAACTGCTATAATTGAAACTAATACTAGATACTTAATATTTTTCGAATAAAAAATGGACAATAAAACAATTTTGGTTACTGGCGGAGCTGGCTATATAGGAAGTCATGCTTGTATTGAATTATTAAATGCTGGGTATGAGGTTGTCGTTGTTGATAACTTATCTAATAGTAAGGTTGAGTCACTTAACCGTGTGAAAACGATTACAGGCAAGAGTGTTGTTTTTTATCAAGCTGATATATGCAATGACGAGTCTTTATCAAGTATATTTTCAAAACATGCTATTTTTGCTGTGATGCATTTTGCAGGATTAAAATCAGTGGGTGAATCATGTCAGCAGCCACTGATGTATTATCAAAATAATGTTTATGGCTCTTTAATACTGACGGAAGTCATGGCTAAAGCTAGTGTTAAGAATTTAATTTTCAGTTCTTCTGCAACCGTTTATGGGGAGCCCGATACCGTCCAATATTCCGAAGAGCTCCCAGTTTATGGTGCAACTAACCCTTATGGAAAGTCTAAAGCGATGGTTGAAGATATTTTAAAAGACTTATCCGCTGCAGATAAAATACTTGATTCGACATTATCTTGGAATATTAAATTATTACGTTATTTTAATCCTATTGGAGCCCATGAGAGTGGTTTGATCGGGGAAGACCCTAATGGAATTCCTAATAATCTAATCCCTTATGTCTCCCAGGTCGCGGTAGGAAAGTTGGAGCAACTCTCTGTGTTTGGTGGGGATTATCCAACGCGTGATGGCACAGGAGTAAGAGATTATATTCATGTTGTTGATTTAGTAAAGGGGCACCTTAAAGCACTTAATGCGATAGAGGAAGAGCAGGTAGGGGGCTGTAAAGCATATAATTTGGGCGCAGGTCGAGGTTATAGTGTTTTAGAGATTATTAAAAGCTTTGAAGATATTACTCATAAAAAAATAAACTTTAAGATTGTTGCTCGACGTACTGGGGATGTCGCTGAAAATTATGCAGACCCGTCGTTAGCCTTAAAAGAATTGGGGTGGAAAACAGAAAAGAACTTGCAAGATATGGTGGTTGATACTTGGCGCTGGCAGTCGAACAATCCACAGGGCTATATGTAAAGGTAGCTTGTTTGTCATAAAGGGCTTGAAGGCATAGCAATAAAATAACAGGGATATTGCTTTTCCTCTCAAGAGCTTAAGGCAACCCATTGCTGATAGCTCCAGCATTCCTTGAAGTTGAAAAGGTGGAAAACAAACAAATCCGCGTCAAACTTCGTGAACTTAATACCCTTTCACTCCTTTAGGTAAATGTATCTATTCAGCTTGTGAGTAGGCAATGATGATGTAGGAGCGCCCGCCCTCGGCGCGATTAAAATAATGCTCTTTTCTCTGAAACTATCAATGACCTTCGCGCCGACTAGTGCATGGACAGATATTTGCTCCTGCAATATCTGCATTCACTACATCCATGTAGATTATGCAGGTAGGTAGAGCAATGCACTAGGGCAGGAAGCCCGTAGGTAGAATAATGCAGGAGCTATTATCGAGGAGCAATTGCCGAGGGTACGCTCCTACCAAGTATTTCACTAAAGATGCTGAATAGTTACAGCTAAACTTTAGAAGTTACTCTCTAAAAAATCATTAAACCATGTTTGTACTTTATTGATATTTGATGAAACGCATGGTGACTCTTGTGTGGGGGCAGAACCTTTTATAAAAGGGTATGCGATGACAGGATCACATTTTTCATTTGCCAATAGCCCATTTTCAGGGTCGATTAAGTGTGTTTCAATGTTATCGGTAGGAATTAAAGTAACTGGTAGGGTTGATATTT
>JALSLS010000496.1 GCA_026988195.1 Methylomonas sp. | reverse complement strand
GATACTCCCCTAATAGTCAAGCTATCAGTAGAAATTCGTTTGTTGTTTTTAGCGCTCTTTATGCTCAATTTGGCTTGATTTATAATATGCCAAGTATCTCTTTCTTCAATAGCAACCATTGCATGACTTGAGTTAATAAGTTCTGCTCCTTGTTTCTCATCACCAAAATTCGCTTGATATAAGCCTACAATCGATCCATTTTTTTTAAAATAATGTAAAGACTCTGTCGTGGTACCCTGAAGTTTTGGCTGCCAGTTCCAATTAGGCTTTGATACTTCAGTCCACTGGTTCTTTTGTGCGCTCATTGACCAATCTGGTATGCTTGTTTGTGCTTTAAAATGAGATTGTAATTGATAATGGCTATAGGGCCAGAAAGCGAAACAAAGTATTATGCTAAGTATAACAATACCGGTTGTTTTGTGGGTGTATGTGTTGGGTAATGCTTTTACCTTTGAAAGGCTTTCTGGTTCTATTTCAGGGTCTCGCCAAAAAGAGCCAATGTAAAACATGATAAAAATAATAATAGCAAAAAAGAAGGCGCCATAGATAATATGGTCAACCCCTGTTGCCAGTTTCATGTCGCTAAAGTGGCCAATCATTACGATAGTGTAGGCTCGCATGCCATTGGCAAAAACAGGCACAATGATTGAGCACAAAATGAAGATGGCACGTTTGTAATTTTTTCGATAGGTAATATAGGCATAGATAGTCCCCAAGGTTATTGAAGATATAAGATAGCGTACACCACTACATGCTTCTACAACTGACCAGTTACCAGAAACTAACGTAAAATGCAGGCCTTCTCTATAGACACTCATGCCTGATAAGCGAATTAAAGCAATGGTAAAGTCAGCAGTAAACTCCATTAAATAAGGCAGTATTTGAGATTCGCCTACAGGCACCATAAAATATAAGAATACTATGGGGAAAATAAATTGCTTTACTGTATTATTTCCGAGGTAAAACCAATAAGCTCCAATAAGCATTCCAACTAATGCAAGTTGCTGAATAACAAGTATTTGAGTCATGGCTGCAAATAGCCAAAAAACACCATTCAGTATAATAAATATGACACCTAATAAGCTTGGTTTTGTTGGGTGTAAATAAGGGTGTAAGGATTTATTTTGCCATATCAGCCATAAACTACCTGGGATAACCAAAAAACCATGCGCATAAGTATCTGAACGAATCCATATTTCAACCAGTGATTTCCATGTGTCAAAAAATATAACAACAGAAATTAAAAGAATTGAAATAATATAAACTGGAAAAGTTAGTTGCTTATTTTTAACAAAGTGCATAAAAAGGTTTATTTCGTTGCTGGAATAATATGTCGAGTCTGTAGAAGTTGTATTACTTTAGCTACACTTTCTTCTAGGGATAAACTATGGGTATCAATTCTTAATTCAGGATTGCTGGGTGCTTCATAAGGGGAAGAAATGCCGGTAAAGTCTTTTATTTCACCACTTCTTGCTTTTTTGTATAAGCCTTTTACATCTCTTGTTTCACATGTTTCAAGAGGGCATTGGCAGTGAATTTCAATAAAGTCTCCATGAGGCATTAAGCTTCTTGCCATGGCTCTTTCTGCTTTAAAAGGGGATATAAATGCGGTTAAGGTAATGATGCCTGCTTCTAGCATGAGTTTAGATATTTCACTAATACGTCGAATGTTTTCTTTACGATCAATATCACTAAAACCGAGATCTTTGTTAAGGCCATGACGAACATTGTCACCATCTAATACAAAAGTATTTAATCCAAGCTTATACAGTGCTTCTTCAACCGCATGAGCTAAAGTTGATTTCCCTGAACCAGAAAGCCCTGTAAACCAGAGAACTGCAGATTTGTGTTGATTTTTTTCTTCTCTACGCTTTCTGCTAACAGTGGCTTGATGCCAAACAACATTGCTTGATTTTTCCTTATCTTTATTCATTTTTATATTGATTTATGTAAAATTAAATAGGGTTTGAGTATGGAGACTGGTGTACTGTTGTGAAACTTCTGAGCATTATAAACCTTCGTTCTTAAACTAAAGCCTCAATACACTCAGGTTGACTTAAAAATTGATGTGGACTGGCTGAGTAACCATAGGCTCCTGATTGATAGACAACTACAAAATCACCTATTTCAGCCGTAGGCAATGATATATTATCACCCAGTATATCTAGAGGCGTGCATAACGGACCTGCAATGCTTACGTTTTCCATTGAATTAGATTGAATTTTATTACCTATGGCAAGAGGGTAGTTTTTTCTAATCACTTGACCAAAATTCCCAGAAGCCGCGAGATGGTGATGTAAGCCGCCATTAACGATTAAATAAGTTTGTCCTCGTGAAACTTTTTTATCAATTATTTTACTCACATAGATACCAGCTTCACCTACTAAATAACGTCCCAATTCAATAATAACCTCAGTTTGAGGGTGTTTAGATTTAAAGACCTGCATAGATTTGGCTAAAGCATCCCCAACTTTCTGGGTATCTAAAGGTTTTTCACCCGGAAAATAGGGTATTCCATAGCCTCCTCCAATATTAAGCTTATGCATTGAATGAGGGATATACTCAGATAACTGATCTGCTAAAGCAAAGCTTTTTTGTTGAGCCTCAATAATAGATTCAGCTTTTAGGTTTTGAGAGCCACTGTATATATGAAAACCAATAAAATCAAGGTTAAGTGTGTTTATCTGTTTTAATAACAGAGGTAATTGCTCTTCATCAATTCCAAAAGGTTTTGAGCCACCGCCCATTTTTACCCCCGACATTTTTAGTTCAAAGGCTGGGTTTACCCTTACCGCCACATGTGCAGCTAGCCCAATTTTTTGCTCTATCCTTGCAATTTCTTCTAGCTCATTAAATGATTCAACATTAAGGGTAATACCTGCTGCAATAGCTTGTATTAATTCTTTAGGACGTTTTCCGGGTCCAGCTAAACTAATGTTGTTGGCAAGTATTGGGGTATCCAATGCAGTAAGCATTTCTTGAGAGGAGGCGAGATCAAAACCATCGACCAGTGTTGCCATATGTTGTACCAAGGCTGGCATCGGGTTGGCTTTTATCGCATAGTGTATTTTTAAATCACTGGGCATTTGCTGACGTAATTCAGCCACTCGTTGTGTAATAAGTTGTCTATCATAAGCATAAAAAGGTGTTTGCCCCAACTGCAAGCTGAGCTGACTTAGTTTTATGCCGCCAATAAGTAACTCATTGTCTTTGGCTGCAAAAAAGGGGCGGTTATGATGTTGAGGCTTATTCATTTTATAAAGTATATTTGAACTATCACTTTAATCAAGAGAGAGTTAAAGAAGAATAGTGGGTAATTAACTTATTTTTATCAATTTTACCATTAGGAGTCTTAGGTAAGTCAGGGATAACAATAATTTTAGCAGGAACCATATAATTTGCTAATTGAGAGTGACAGTGCTGGATTAATTTTGAAAGGTCGAATTCATAGTCATTTTTTAGACTAATAATAGCAAAAATGACCTGTCCTAAAGTATCATCTGGCAATCCTATAGCGGCGGCTTCTTTAACCATCTTTGAACTGTAAATAACCTGTTCTATTTCAGTCGGGCTTACTCGGTATCCAGAAGTTTTTAACATCTCATCTTTTCGACCAATAAAATATAAATACCCCTCTTCATCCATTTTAACTTGATCTCCTGACCAGACAGCAATTTCTTGGAAAGGCAGTTGGTTTAGTTGATTGGGAGCAGGTTTAAAGCGTTCAGCTGTTTTTTTAGGGTCATTCCAATAGCCTTGAGCAACCAAAGAGCCTTTATGAACTAACTCCCCAATTTCATTGGGCTTACATAAGCTACCATCGTCTTTAACGACAATAATCTCAGCATTAGGAATAGCTTTACCAATAGAGTTTGGGTGTGATTTTATTTTATCTGGGGGCAGGTAAGTCGATCGAAAAGCCTCAGTCAAACCGTACATTAAATAAAACTCACTCTTTGGCGATTTAGTTAATATAGCGTCCAACATGGTTTTAGGCAGTTTTCCCCCTGAGTTAGTCATAAAACGTAAATTTTCATTAGCCTGCTTAGGCCATTCAATTTGTGCCAATTGAGTCCATAATGAGGGAACAGCAGCTAAACCGGTAATATGATATTTAGCGAGAGCTTTAACCACATCTCTAGCAAATAAATAATCAAGTAAAATACAGCTTGCACCCTGTAGTATTGAAGCTATTAACTGGTTAAGGCCGTAATCAAAACTAAAGGGTAATACGGCCAGTATTTTATCTTTTGCTTGAATATTAAGGTATTCTGAAACGCTTTCGGCACCAGCGACCATATTACGATGAGATAAAACAACCCCCTTGGGCCTTCCTGTACTTCCTGAGGTATAAAGGATAGCGGCAATAGATGTATCAATTAAATTAGGCAATATTTGGGGAGCTGAATGGTTTATAAATTCACTCCAACTGAGTGTTTTTTTACCTTCAATAAAGTTGGTTCCAGATATTTTATGGTCAACAAGGATAATATATTTTAGATCTGGGCAATTAACTAGAGTCGCTTGTAGGCCGTTTAGCCTACTTTTAGACGTGATCAAAACTTGCACAGTACAGTCAATTAAAATGTGCTGTACTTGATTTGCTTTAAGGACTTGGTTAACAGGGACAAATATCCCTCCCGCTTTGCATATTGCAAAGAAGCTGCTAACGGTTTCAATTTGTTTTGGCAGGAAGACAGCTACACGCTGTTGACTCTCCATACCTAAGGCGAGCAAAGCTTGAGATTGTTGCTGAACCAGAAATTCAAGCTCTTGATAGCTCCAATATTGGTCTTTATGGATAATAGCTACAGCATTAGGTGATTTATTTTGTATAACTGTAATTAACTGGTGGAGCATCATGTGTATAGGATTGGTGGCTAGGCTCAGGGACGCAGGGTAGATTGTATGGTAATTATGTTGATAAGCATAGGATAGATGTAGTTATTAGCAAACTAAGACGACTCCCAGTATGGTTTTGTAGTATTGATGTAACAAAAAGTAAGCAAGGTTTTAACCATAGTTTATGGATAATAGTATTTATAGGATGTATCGAAGTAGGAGACGCAGCGATAGCTGTTGACGCACTTTGTTCCTCAGTATTCCCTATAGGTTGTATTTATTTTGTAGTTAATAATCAGCTGTAATGAGTTAATTACCCTATAAAATTTAACTTAAATATTTTAATTTTAGTGAATGGCTGGTAGATTGGTTGGGAATTATTAACTTTTACATTCCTAATGAAACTATTTTATTTTCTAAAATATTTGACTATTGATCCTGTTAATTTGAGTGTTAAATTTAAAATACTCTCTCTTCTTGCCTGTTTTTGTTCAATATTTTTTATTGCCTTAATCACCAAAATTGTTTCCCCATGGCCGGAGTACCCGATGATTGTTGCTTCTATGGGAGCTTCTGCAATCATTGTTTTTTTTATACCGAGTAGTCCTTTAGCCCAACCTTGGCCAATAATT
>JALSLS010000495.1 GCA_026988195.1 Methylomonas sp. | reverse complement strand
CTGGTTCAGCACCATACTGATCTCACCGTTACCTGCTTGAGCTTGAGCTTGAGCTTCAACTGCATTATTTAATAAATTCATCACAGCTCCCAGCAAAGCATCTTCATTTCCTAGCATTACATCAGCTTTCACCGTATTATTAACAGTAAACTTCAGCTCATGATTGCCAATTAACTCATCCATATTTTCATTAATTTTCAGCACAAATGCTTGCAATGAAAAAACTTCCATTGCTAACCGGCCTTCTTTTGCGAAAATGAGCATGTCATTTACTTGTCGCTCTAGATAGTGAAGTCGTTCAAGAATTTTATTTGAAAACTTAATGCGGCTAGCATCAGGAACAGAGACTTTGTTCATTTGCGAGGCATATAAAATAGCGGTAGAAAGGGGGGTTCTAACTTGATGAGCCATACTTGCTACCATTTCACCCATTGCCGACAAATGTTTCTGCTGGTTGACCCTATCTTGCAATGAACGCAATTCACTCACATCAGATAATAAGATAATCTGACCGATTTTATTATTAAGTACATTCTGGGTAACACTAACTCTTAAACCATTTCTTAGTTGGCGCTCATGTGGATTGTCAAAAACAGAAATCAAACTTCGTTGTACAACTGCAAACCAGTTTTGGCCAATTAATGGCTCACCAAGGTATTGAATCGCTATATTATTACAATCAACGACCTGATTTTCTGCATTTAATACGATAACCGCGGCGGGTAATGCTGCTAAAATTTGTTGCAATCGATCCGCTAATTTTTCTTTTTCAATAAGTGTTTTTAAGCGCTCGGTGCGTGCTGCAGCTAACTCTTTACTTAAAGTAGCAACCTGCGCCTGTAAACCTAGGTAAGATTCAGATAAATTTTGAGACAGCTCATTAAAGAGTTGAAAAGCATCCGTTAGCTTTTCTGTTTTTGTGGCTTGTGGGGGTGCTGGATTATTCATATCTAATCATTGCTTTTATCAGTTACCCGAACTAAAAGCAAAAATCAGACCAACTTATTTATTCCTATATTTTCAGTATATTACAATCTCATCTGTCAATATAATGACATTATCACTTACTCTAAATTACTTCAAAGCTATGAAAGTTCGTATTTACGTAATTTTTCTACTAATGTTGTACGACGCATATTAAGTAACTTTGCTGCATGTGCTACAACGCCATTACATTCAGACAAAGCTTGCTGAATAAGATTCACTTCCATATCAGTTAAATATTCCTTTAAATCCATTCCTGCCTCGGGTAGTTGAGAAACAACAGATACCGCTTCAAAAGCTATTTTTTCTGGCTCTGGCTGTATTTCTTCATCTAACTGAGCCTTAACCGCTAGAGGTTCCTCTACAACATCTTCAATATTTTCAACAACAAAACCAGCTGGAATTTCATAACCTTGAAATTTTTCCGGGAGGTCTTCAGCATCAATTAATGTATTAGGGTTTGTTATTGATAACCTTTCAATAAAATTAGACAGTTCACGGACATTACCTGGCCATGGATGTTGCATCATCAGTGCCAAGGCATTAGCTGTAAACTGTACACTGCCATTTTTTGATTTTTCCATCTTATGTACTAGGTCATTAACCAACAAAGGGATATCTTCAGCTCTTTCCTTTAAGGAGGGTAATTCAATTGGAAATACATTTAATCGATAAAATAGATCCTCCCTGAATCGTTTCTCTATAATTTCATTTTCAAGATTTCTATGGGTTGCCGCTATAATTCTAACGTCACAGGCAATAGTTTTATTGCTCCCTACACGTTCAAATGTACGTTCTTGCAGAACCCTTAATAATTTAACTTGCATAGGCATTGGCATATCACCAATTTCATCAAGAAATAGAGTCCCTCCCTCGGCCATTTCAAATCGGCCTTGTCTTGCAGTTAACGCCCCAGTAAATGCTCCTTTTTCATGACCAAATAACTCACTTTCTAATAACTCACCCGGAATTGCACCACAATTAATAGGAACAAAAGGTTTGTTTTTTCTATCAGAGGCTTTATGTAAGGCTTGAGCAACCACTTCTTTACCTGTTCCTGACTCCCCCAAAACAAGTACCGTTGCATTTGAACCAGACACTTGATCAATTAATTCACGCACTTTTTTTATTCGCTGACTACTGCCAGCAAGCCCTTTATTTCCAGCCCTTATTTTTGGTTTCTGAGTAACTTTTGCAAGGGCTGGAAGTTTTTTTAAAGTCTCAGTTAATACGGGGTAAAGACAAGGCCATTCATGGGTTTTGGTCACCATAGCTTGAATCGCAGAGGGTACTTGCGCTAAAGCACCTTTATCAACCAATAAGATAACTGGAACTCCCGGAGCATAATCAAGCACTGCTTTTATTAATGTCGCTTGTTTATCACAGCCATTCCCTATAAAAATTGCACGAAGCCTTTCAAGCTTATTTATCCCAGAAATATAATTATCAGCATTAACGGCCGAAACTTGGTACTCCATGAATGACAAGATGCTCTCAAACTGGTGAACTCGTGTGATATTTTCGTCAATTAATAATAATTGCGGTAAAGCCATGTACTTACACTCTTTTCCTAAATTATACGAAGCAAAGACTTCGTCATGTTACGGATGTAATTTGTCACTTATAAGCTATAAATTTAACTGTCAAACCAAATTAAGCAAACAATAAAAGTAACTATTCAGCATTTTTAGTGCAATGTTTTATAGGAGCGTCCGCCCTCGGCGCGAAAAAAAAATAATGCTCTGTTCTCTAAAACTTTCAATTACCTTCGCACCGACTAGTGCATGGATGCACGTAGGTAGAGC
Source organism: Methylomonas sp. (assembly GCA_026988195.1). Classification (GTDB taxonomy): domain Bacteria; phylum Pseudomonadota; class Gammaproteobacteria; order Methylococcales; family Methylomonadaceae; genus QPIN01. The sequence goes on along the minus strand of JALSLS010000495.1, from coordinate 2,713 downwards.
AATGCAGGAGCAATTGCCGAGGGCGGACGCTCCTACATTATCATTGTCTACTCACAAGCTGAATAGTTACCAATAAAAACTCAATATAGTCTTTACATACTTAGCTAGTGATACCAAGTATAGCTAGCTTTTCAAAAAAATCTTTATCCGCACAAAGTAAAACATCGAAATCTTTTTTTGTCAAAACATCAAAATATTTCAACCTCTTGCAAATACTTTCTCATTTTTATTTCAACAACATACAGTCAAACCAATATGATTATAAGCAATCAAGACTTGACAAAATTCTCTCAACATAGAAACTAGTCCCTTAATTTTTATAATTGAGTTACTTCTTTGAACGATTTATCCCTTAGCGTACTTCTTGGTATTCTTGTCGCCCTACTTATCCTTTCCGCTTTTTTCTCAGGCTCTGAAACGGCATTAATGACCTTAAACCGTTACCGCTTACAGCATTTAGTTAAACAAAAACACAGAGGAGCCACTAAGGCTTATCAATTATTACAGCGACCTGATCGCTTAATGGGTTTAATACTCTTAGGTAATAACTTTGTCAATATTGGTGCCTCTTCCCTAGCCGCAGTCATTTGGATTAGACTAGCAGATGAGGGTATTGTTAACCTTTCTCCAGAGCAGGTTATTCTTGCATCTACTGCGACCTTAACCTTTGCAGTTCTTATCTTTTCAGAAGTCACACCCAAGACATTAGCAGCTCTAAAACCAGAAGTCATTGCTTACCCTGCAGCTTGGATCTACACCCCTTTATTAAAAATATTTTACCCCTTTGTATGGTTTGTTAATTTAATTTCCAACTTATTGCTAAGGGTCGTTGGTGTTAATGCATCAAAAATCAAAAAAGACCAACTCAATAAAGAGGAGTTAAAAAGTATTGTTGCTGATGCTGAAAACCTGATGCCAGCTAGGTACCAAAATATGCTACTGGGTATTTTAGACCTTGAATCAGCATCTGTTGAAGACATCATGACCCCAAGAAATGAAATTATGGGTCTTGACCTTGAAAACTCTATCGAATCCATCATTCAACAAATACAAACTAGCTCTCATACTCGACTTCCTATATACAAGAAAAGTATTGATAGAGTCATTGGTTTTCTTCATTTAAGAGACCTTATCCCTTTAATTACTAGCCAGGAATTTAATAAACAAAGCATTACTGATAATTTGGAAAAACCTTTCTTTATTCCTGAAAGCACTCCTCTACACAAACAAATACAAAGCTTTAAGGCAGAAAAATTACGCATAGGGCTGATTGTTGATGAATATGGTGATGTCCAAGGTCTGGTTACATTAGATGATTTACTACAAGTCATCGTCGGTGAACTGGTTGCCGAGGAGCCTGATGTAAAACAACAGAGTGATGGCAGTATAATTGTTGATGCTAGCGTTACCGTGCGGGAACTTAACCGCATTAATCAATGGACACTTCCTACAGAAGGTCCAAAGACTCTTAACGGCCTTATTATTGAATACATGGAAACTATACCCGAGACTGGAGTAAGCATCCGACTTCATGGCTACGCTTTAGAAATAATCAAACGGGATGAAAACACAATCAAGCTGGTAAAGTTCTACCCTAAAAAATAAACTAATATTATTCAACTAAGTTTTATATAGCGTCTATACTATTTAATAACTAAGTAAGTCATTTTTCAGGGTCAATGGCAAAATTTACAATTTTTTTTAAAGATAAAGCTATTCAATCGTATATATACGACAGCGGGGTCATCCGTATTGGTCGTGATAGCTCTAATGATTTAGTTATAGATAATTTAACAGTTCCTCCTGCTTATGCAGTTGTTACCATTAATACAGACAATTGTATTATCAAACAATTATCTGACGAAATGCCTTTAGTTATCAATAAAGAAGAAACTAAAGAAGCCTTTTTAAATAGTAATGATGTCATTAGTATTGGAAAATATAGTATCACTTATAACACAACAGAATCCATTGCACCCGATACCAACCCTTTTGGCTCTAACAATAAAGAGGTGGAGTTACTTAACCTTAAATTAGAGCAACAAGTAAAAATTCCAGATGCTAACCTTCAAGTGCTAGACGGGAAACATATTGGTCGTATTTTACCTCTAAAAAAAGCTATGACTCGTTTTGGCCATGCAGGGACAGGCGTTGTTATCATTGCAAAAAGGAAAGATGGTTTTTTTATCTCATCTTTAGAATCAGACGCAAACATGGAAATACTAGTTAACCAAGTTGCTTTAGCTAATAAAACTGTTCAATTAAAAAATAATGATATTATTATCATTAACAAAATTTCGATGCAATTTTTCTATGAGCCTTAATCAATCATGACCAATATAATCAACGACAAACGCCATTTTCATCGTATTTTTTATAAGGCTGATGTCACTTTAAGTAACGACTCATCCTCCTACCCCTGTAAGTTGGTTGATATTTCTTTAAAAGGTTGCCTGCTAAAGTTCGAATCAGCGTGGACAGCACCCTTAGACGATATTTACACACTTAATCTACAATTATCAGATGAAATAAGCATTATCATGCAAGTCAGCGTTTCTCATGTTATTGGAGACGAAGCAGGGTTTAAATGTGAACATATAGATATTGATAGTATTTCTCAATTACGCCGATTAGTTGAACTAAACCTTGGTAACAGCGACATTTTAGAAAGAGACTTATTGGCTCTGACTGCAATAAGTACCGATACTTAGGA
>JALSLS010000494.1 GCA_026988195.1 Methylomonas sp. | reverse complement strand
TAATATTTTGTTACATAATGTTTTAGCTTCAGTTAGTTTGTTTAATTGATAATATTCATTAGCAATTTTTAGGGCATCATCAATCGTTAAAACTTGGATGTTTTTATTTACTTGAGATGAGTGACTCTTTTCCTTCATACATTCATGTCTTTTTCTATTACGGATATTTTATTTTGCTTAACCACCACAAAGGCAGAAAGACAGACAGCCATGATAAATAAAGCTAAATCCGTCATCATTGGAACCTTATAAGTAGGGATTTCAGTATTTGGAGGAGAGATCACAACTCCAACTTCAATGGGTGTAGCCGAAGATGTAGTACTGCCGTTTCCTAATCGTCCATTTGAATTACTACCCCAAGCGTACATTTTTCCATTATTAGAAATAGCATAATAAACCTGATACCCAGGGTAATTTATAAAAGTTATATTGCTTAGTCCACTTATAATTGATACCACTGGGGTCGTACCGTTACTGATTGATACAACTTCTCCATTACTTTTTAAGGCCAGTGTCGAATTATTACCAGCTGAAATTGCTGTGATATTGTCTAATCCTACTACTTGTTTAAAATTTAAACCATTGACACTACCTGTCAACCAAACTGTCCCATTAGTTTTTAAAAGTGCTGTGTGGAATGATCCATTCGAAATGCTGGTAATGCCAGTTACATTATTTATTTTTTGGGGTATGGGAACTCCACAGAAAATAGCCCCACAAGTACTACCGTTTCCAAATTTTCCTGAATGGTTCCCACCCCATGCCCATAAAGTTCCATCACTTGCTAAAGCAAAACTAGTTGGTTCATTTGAACCCCCAGCTGAGATAGAAATAATATTACTTAACCCAGAAACTTGCACGGGAGCATTTTCTTCATATGAAGTAATCCCAGTACCAAGTTCACCTTGTTGGTTATCCCCCCATCCCCAAACAGTACCATCATGCTTAAGTGCCAAAGTATGGACATGAGCTTTACTAACTTCTTTTACATTAGTAATCCCGGTTTTTTGACTGGCTGATGTATTAGATAAGCCATCTATGGTATGCCAGACAGTACCATCGTTTTTAACAAAATAATTCTTGGATATTGAAACTATACTAGAAAGATTATTAATTGGTAATGGTAATAATTGGATGGTGGGAGGGGATGACCAATCAAGTGCTCCCCATGATGAAACTGTCCCATCGGAGTTTAAAGAAAAGCTAGCATGGTAAGAACCATCTATCATTGGTGGAGCTGCATAAATATTGGTGCAAGAAAAGCAAAGAAGCATTAAGAAAAATTTCATTATTGAATCCATATTAAATCCATATTAAATCCATATTAAATGTTGATTGGTTAAATTACTCGAAGTAGGTAAGGATGGGAGAAAGTTAAAACAATCTTCAGATTAACATCTTTGTGTTAAGAAAATATGACTGCTTGGATAGTTTAGATATTTTTGATAAATGTTCAAAGCTGTATTTCAATAATATACATGATTACCCATGAATCTTCGGTATCTTATGTGAAATAAAGTCCGAAGTACTTGTAACACAATAATCAACACGTCATTCCCGAAGTCTCTTATCGGGAATCCATCTTTAAATATCTAGATTCCTGCTTAGGCTTGTGCCCACGCTTGACTGGGTAGCATGCAGTAATGATGGAGCCTGTAGTTGACCCTCTTAAATTAGCGGAAGCTCCTACAAAACATTGCACTAAAGATGCTGAATAGTTACTTTCAGGTTAACAAAAAATGTAACCTTATAGCTGCTGTTTTTTTAATTGTATTGAGTTAGTTGAAACGTTTGAAACGGGGTTACAAACCCCGTCTCGCTAAGTCAGTATGACTTAATAATCGGGGGGTAGGTGTAGTGCTCTGTTGTCTAGTGCTAAAGCAGCTTCATGTAAGGCTTCTGATATAGAAGGATGGGCATGAATTGTTCTTGCTAAATCCTCGGCACTAGCAGAAAACTCCATTGCTAATACAGCTTCAGCAATCAATTCTGACGCTTGGTCTCCAATGATATGTACTCCTAGAATTTTATCTGTTTCTCTATGGGTTATGATTTTTACAAGGCCTTCTGTTTTGCCTGAAGCGAGCGAACGTGCTGAGGCAGAAAATGGAAATATTCCTATTTTGTAATCTTCTCCAATTGCTTTAAGAGCTTGTTCAGACTGTCCTACCCACGCAATTTCTGGTGATGTATAAATAACACTTGGGATAATGTCATAATTGATAGGGCTGTGTTTTTCAGCTATGTTTTCGGCAACAAAAATCCCTTCTTCTATGCCTTTATGGGCTAGCATAGGTCCTAAGGCTGTTAAATCACCAATGGCATAAACACCTGGTAATGTGGTGCAGCAATTATTATCTACATGCACAAAGCCATTTTCATCAAGTAGTAGATCAGCTTCTGCAGCTGAAAGATTGTCTGTATTCGGTTCACGTCCCGAGGCAACGATAAGTTTATCCAGATGTAAGGTGTGATGTTTACCTTGGTGGTCTTGATATTCCAAAATTACTTTTTTTGAGGCTTTTTTGGCTGAAATTACACGAGCTCCAAGTCGTATGTCTAGCCCCTGTTTACTAAATATTTGATAAGCCTCATCTGATATTTGTTGGTCAGTTGAGGTTAAGAATGAATCTTGCGCTTCTAATAAAATAACATCAGAGCCAAAGCGGTTCCATATTCCGGCAAGTTCAAGGCCGATAATTCCGGCTCCAATAATACCGAGTCTTTTTGGGGCTTCTTTTAGGTTTAAGGCTTCAGTTGAACCAATGATGAATTCATGATCAATGGGTGAGCAGGGGAGTTCTGATGAATGGGAGCCTGTGGCTAAAATAATATGTTCAGCTGTTAATAGTTGTGGTTTTTTAGTGTTGTTTTTTAAAACTTCAACGACTTCGGATGATAATAGTTTTCCTAAACCATGAATACAATCAATTTTATTATGGTCGAACAGTTTTGTGATGTGATGACTCAGTGAGTTAATAATGGAGTCTTTTCGTTGAATAGTTAGTGCTAAGTCAATTTCTAAATTATCAATTTTAATACCATGTGATGATATTTCATTATTTAATAGGTGGTATATTTTGGATGATTCTAGTAAAGACATGGATGAAATACACCCTGCATTTACAAATGTACCCCCTGGGCTAGCCAGTCCTTTTGTATTGCTCCAGTCATCAATACATGCGGTTTTAAAACCTAATTGAGCACAACGTATTGCTGCAACATAACCGGCAGGGCCTGCACCGATAACAATAACATCGTATTCTATGGGAGTTGTACTCATTATAGAGCCTATATGTTGAGTAATAGGTGGGCTGGGGATTCCAGGCATTCTTTAATAGTCACTAAAAATTGTACAGCTTCTTTGCCGTCAACCAAGCGATGGTCATAGGATAAAGCTAAATACATAATAGGGCGAATAACAATTTCACCATTCTCAACTACTGCACGCTCTTTTATAGCGTGCATGCCTAAAATAGCGCATTGAGGTGGGTTTAAAATAGGCGTAGAAAGCATAGAGCCAAAAATTCCACCGTTGGTAATGGTAAATGTTCCACCGACTAAATCTTCATAACTTAAAGCGCCTTCTTTAGCTTTGGTACCATAATTAAAGATACTTTTTTCTATACCAGCAAAATCAAGCTGGTCAGCATCTTTAATCACTGGAACAATAAGCCCTCGATCAGTTGAAACCGCAATACCCATATCATAATACCCATGATAAATAATATCGTTGCCATCAATAGAAGCATTAATGGCGGGGTGTTTTTTTAGCGCTTCGATAGATGCTTTAATAAAAAATGACATGAAACCTAGTTTTATGTCATGTTTTTTCTGGAAGCGATCTTTATATTGGTTTCTTAGATTAATCACACTTTGCATGTTAACTTCGTTAAACGTGGTTAACATTGCGGCGTTTTGTTGAGCCTGCAATAAACGTTCAGCTACTTTTGCACGTAGTCGTGTCATCGGGACACGCTGTTCAGGGCGGAAATTTGAAGAAACATCAGCTGGCTCAGCTGGTTCAAGCTTGATAGTAGGCTTAGGTGGCTGTTTTTTAACCTCTACTTGAGTTTCTTGCTTGTGCGATTCAATATAGTCTAGAACGTCGGTCTTAGTTAATCGACCTTTTTTTCCAGAACCATGAAGCTCTTGTGGGTTAATATTATTTTCTTGCAATATTCGTCTAACCGCAGGGCTTAATGGCAACTCTTCTAATACTTCATCTTTTTCAGTATTCGTTTGTGTTTCCTCTTGTACATCAGTATCTATAATTGCTAAAACATCACCTGCTACAACAGTCGCTCCATCTTGTTGAATTATTTTGCTTAAAAGACCGGATTCAGGAGCGGGAACCTCCAGAACTATTTTATCTGTTTCTAAATCAACTAGGTTTTCATCTTTGTTAACAAAATCACCCGGTTTTTTATGCCACGTTGCAAGTGTTGCATCGGAAACGGATTCAGGTAGGCTAGGGACCAGAATTTCTAAACTCATGTTAAATTTCCTTCGTTAGCGTCATAAAGGGCGGCTTTAATGACTGCTTTTTGTTGTTCAATATGGACCATATGGCTACCTACAGCAGGTGCAGCCGATGCTGGTCTCCCTGCATAAAAGATAGTAATATCCTTGCTAATATTATTATAAAAATGATGTTTTGATTGATACCAAGCGCCTTGATTTTTAGGTTCTTCTTGGCACCAGATAATGTGTTCAATTTTTGGGTATTTATCCATTTCTTGTTTAAACAACTCATTGGGAAAAGGGTAGAGTTGTTCAATTCTAATAATTGCAATGTGATCTAGCTCATCATTTCTACGTGCTTCTAATAAATCATAATAAACCTTACCAGAGCACATGACTAAGCGAGTTACTTTTTTAGGGTTTATTTTATCTTGTTCTGAAATGATAGGATAAAATTCACCGTCAGTTAAATCTTCTAAGGTTGAAACGGCTAGCTTGTGCCTTAGTAAGCTTTTTGGGCTCATGATAATTAAAGGCTTGCGGTAGGGTCTTAATAGTTGCCGTCTTAATAAGTGAAATATTTGTGCCGGTGTGGTTGGGTTGCAAACTTGCATATTATGATCAGCACAAAGCTGTAGGTAGCGTTCAAGTCTGGCTGATGAATGCTCGGGGCCTTGCCCTTCAAAACCATGAGGTAATAACATGACTAGGCCACTTAAACGTCCCCATTTTGATTCGGCAGAACTAATAAATTGATCAATAACAACTTGGGCCCCATTAGCAAAATCACCAAACTGAGCTTCCCAAATAATTAATTTTTCAGGTTCTGTAGAGCTGTATCCAAATTCAAAACCTAAAACTCCAGCCTCTGATAATAAAGAGTCAAAAATTTGCGCGCGGCCTTGATTTTCAGATAAATGTTGTACTGGAAAATAAGTATCACCATTTAGTTGGTTATGGACGGCAATATGCCGATGGGAAAAGGTACCGCGGGCTACATCCTGTCCAATAAGACGAATATCTTTACCATCCATAAGTAAGGTTGCATAAGCCATATTTTCAGCAAAGCCCCAGTCTAAGGGTAAAGCACCTGCTGACATTTTAGCTCTATTTTCCATGATTTTGGCAACACGAGAGTGTAGCTCAAATTCTGCAGGAAGCTTATGAAGTTTGTCGTTACATAGACGTAGATCTTCCATTGATACATGTGATTCAAAAGGGGTGTCCCATTGTTGATTGTAATATTTGTCCCATTGATTTGAATAGGTGTAGTTTGAACTGCTCAATGTTGGGCGAGAAACGGGATTACCTTCATCTAAAAGTTGCTGATAATCTTTTACCATTTGCAATGCAATTTGTTCGGAGATGATTTGTTCTGATATGAGTTTATTGGCATATATCTCACGCACAGACGGTAAACTACGAATTTTTTTATACATCATAGGCTGAGTTGCTGCAGGCTCATCAGCTTCATTATGACCTAATCGGCGGTAGCAAATAAGATCAATGACTACATCTTTATTAAATTTCATTCGAAATTCTAAAGCCATTTGAGTCACAAAAATCACGGCTTCAGGGTCATCACCATTGACATGAAACACGGGGGCGTGAATCATCGTAGCAACATCGGTGCAATACTGTGTTGAACGCGCATCAAAAGGGTTGCTGGTGGTAAAACCAATCTGGTTGTTAATAACAATATGAATCGTGCCACCCGTAGAAAAGGCCCTGGTTTCAGACATATTTAGGGTTTCCATAACAATGCCCTGTCCAGCAAAGGCGGCATCACCATGAATTAAAATAGGGATAATAGTATCAATACTGCCTTTACCTTGACGGTCTTGTCTTGCTTTTACCGAGCCTTCTACAACAGGGTTAATGATTTCAAGGTGAGAGGGGTTAAAAGCCAATGTTAAGTGAACCGGGTCACCAGGCGTAACAATATTTGATGAGAAGCCCATGTGGTATTTTACATCTCCGGTAATAACACCCGGAGATGAAGTCTGAGTTCCTTCAAATTCCCCAAACAGTTGAGCGGGACTCTTTCCTAAAATATTAATTAAAACATTTAAGCGGCCTCGATGAGCCATACCTATAACGATTTCCTTAACTTTTATTTTGCCTGAATTTTGGACTAGTTCATCTAAAACCGGAATTAAACATTCACTACCCTCTAAGGAGAAACGTTTTTGCCCTACATATTTACGGTGTAAATATTTTTCAATACCTTCAGCGGCTGTTAATAGTTTTAAAAAAGATGCTTTTTTTTCAGCTGAATGCGTTGAGGGTAAAAATCGTGTTACTTCAAGTTTGTTTTTTATCCAGCGTTTAGTTTCTGAATTAACAATATGCATGTATTCAGTGCCAATAGTGCCACAATAAATCTCTTTGAGTGTCGATATGATTTTTCTTAAAGGGAGTCTGTCAGAGCCATCAAGTAAGCCTGTATCAAAAACGGTGTCCATATCTGGCTCAGATAACCCATAAAAAGCCAGTTCTAGGTCAGGCGGTATTTCCCCCTGCTTTCCCAATGGGTTATTGCTTGCAATTTGATGGCCACGGACTCTATACTGATTGATCAAACGGGCAACAGCCGATTGTTTTTTAACACTTTCTTCAGTAAATCCTTGTAATTTTGCAAGTCTTCCCTGTGTTGATGTGGCAAGTTTTTCAAAGCGATTTACAATAGGACTATGAGCTATTTCAAAGGTGGCTTGGTCATGAATTTTATCAAATTGACTACGCCAGCTTATTGATACTGAGTCAGGGTTCTCTAAGTATTGCTCATAAAGGTCTTCAATAAAAACAGCATTACTTCCATAGAGAGCAGATGACTCTTGAAACATTTTTAGCAGGTTGCTCATGTTGCTTCCAGTATTTCCATAATTGTGGGTGATATATTTCATACATTAAAAAATGTACGAAATATATAATAGGTCTAAAGTGGTATATTACCAAATCAAAAGTATAGTTGAAGCAAAAATGTTAGTCAGAAGTTAAGCGGGTTATCATTTGTGACATTATTAATGTATATCAGATAAAAAGAAAAGAAGAGTAGGGTGATGAAAGAAAGTAATAACGTCGTTGTTAAAGTGAAATATCAAGGTTTAAATCAGCCAGATAGAGAAAATCCTAGGCCAGAAATGGTGACGGAGTGGTATGTAGGGAGAATAGTTGTAGTTATTGTCAGTATTTTGTTGTTAATCGGGGGGCTTATTTATTTTTTTAATAGAGACCCTTCACCAGAGGTTGTTATACCTGAAAATAAAGCCGTAGATGCTATGGTGTCCCAGAAAAACAAAGAGCCTGTTAAAGCGATTGTTAAGTTACCGGTCTTGAATATAAAAAAGCAAGAGGTAATGACTAGCCTTACGCCTTTACCTCCTATTATTAATAATAAAAAAGTAGATAAAGTTTTAGATATAAAGCCTAAAGTAATAATGCATAAACATGTTGCAAGGGCTTTATTGGTGAGTGGCGTTAATAATAAAGAGCCTGGTACTGAAATATTATTACCTGTTGTCGTTAATAATATGAAAGCGAGTGGCGTATATTATTTTACGGAAATAATTAATATGAAAGGTAAGACTTTATATCATCAATGGTTAAGGGATAATCAGCTAGTCTATGAAAGAAAAATTAAAATATTAGGAAAGCGCTGGAGAGCATCAACTAGTAAATTAATACCTTATTCAAAAGCGGGTAAATGGCGGGTTAGACTGGTAAATAAACAAGGTGAGGTGTTAAATGAAATTGAATTTAAGGTTGTTAAGGAGTGAGGATTTAATGATAGGACTGGTGATATAATTAAGTTTTATTTTTTATATTATTATAGGTGGTTTTATGACTGAATATAGCCAACTTTCAGAAAGTGAATTACAAACTGTTATTAATAATGCAGAAACTGCTTTAAAAGAGAAGAAAATTAAAAAGCGTAAAGAAGTTATTGCTCAAATTAAACAACTGGCAGCTTCAATTGGGGTAACAGTCATTATTAATGACGAGACTGGCGCAGCAGTAAAAACAGTTAAGAAAGTAGCTGCTAAATATTGTAACCCAAATGATAAAAATCAAACATGGACGGGGCGAGGGGTCTCTCCAAAATGGATGCAGGCACTTGTAGAAGCTGGGCATAACAAGTCAGAATTTTTAATAACAAAATAAGGTTTAAGTATGTCCATATCGGTAGCTGTTTTAGAAAATATTGTACGTGAGGCCGGCAGCATTGCCTTAAGTTACTTTAAAAACTTAGATAATGTTGGTGTTATAAAAAAAAGCCCTAGAGACTTAGTCACTGATGCTGATGTTGCGGTTGAGGCCTATTTAAAACAAGCACTGGCTGAAGCATACCCAGAATATGGTTTCTGGGGGGAAGAAAGTGGGCAGTCTGACAACCAAACTAATCGGTGGATTGTGGACCCTATTGATGGAACGCACTCGTTCGCGAAGGGACAATACTTTTGGTCGATTAGTGTGGCATTGGAAATTGCAGGTGAATTAGTCGCAGGCTCGGTTTATGCACCGGCTTTAGATGATTTGTATCTTGCTATTAAAGGGCAAGGGGCGACCAAAAATGGTAAGGCCATTCATGCCTCTGATGAAACGAGTCTGGCTAACTCTATGATTGCAACAGGGTTTGCTTGCTTACGTTCCTACTTAGTTGAAAATAATTTAAAACGCTTTTGCCGGATTGCGGAGCAAACGATGGGGCAACGAAGATTGGGTTCTGCTGCAATGGATTTATGTTTGGTTGCTGATGGGCAAGTGGATGCCTTTTGGGAGCAGGAGTTAAATCTATATGATGTTGCTGCAGGGGCCTTAATTGTAAAAGAAGCAGGTGGCACGGTAACAGACTTTAAAGGGAATGACGGGGTCTTTCCTAAACAAATACTGGCAACCAATGGTGGTATTTTGAAGGAACTTCTGCCGTTAATGTGATTTGATGGTTCCATAAAAAAAGGCCGTATTGATTAATCAATACGGCCTTTTTATTGGTGACAGCTTATTTATGCTTTAGCAAGCTCAGCACGCATATCATCAATCACTTTTTTGTAGTCTGGTTGTCCAAAAATGGCAGAACCAGCAACAAACATATCTGCACCAGCCGCTTTAATTTCACGGATGTTGTCAACTTTCACACCACCATCAACTTCAAGGCGAATATCAAAGCCACTGTCGTCAATCATTTTTCTAGCTTCAGCAAGTTTACCTAGCGTTGACGGAATAAATGATTGTCCACCAAAGCCAGGGTTAACAGACATTAGTAAGATAATATCTACTTTGTCCATTACATAGTCTAGGTAGCTTAGAGGTGTTGCTGGGTTAAAAACTAGACCAGATTTACAGCCTAAGTCACGAACCATTTGTAATGTACGATCTAAATGAGTTGATGCTTCAGGGTGAAAAGTAATCATACTAGCGCCTGCTTTAGCAAAATCAGGAATGATTCTATCAACAGGTTCAACCATTAAGTGCACGTCAATCGGTGCTGTTACGCCATGTTTTCTTAATGCATCACAAACAAGTGGCCCAATGGTTAAGTTAGGTACAAAGTGGTTGTCCATAACATCAAAATGAACGACATCAGCACCCGAAGCTAAAACGTTATCAACTTCTTCGCCTAGTTTAGCAAAATCTGCAGAAAGGATGGAAGGAGCTATCCAGTTATCAGTCATAGTTTAATCCTCTTTGTTTAAAAGGCGTCATTATAACCGATTTTTTCATTACAGCTTTAGATAACAGAAAAATTTATGAAATGTCGAAAGCTTTATTCTAGAATAGCCTCTATATACTCCGTGTGGAGTGCAATTATTGTAACTGTATTAAATCTGAGAGGGAACGATGAGCCATAAATTAACATGTTTTAAAGCTTACGATATAAGAGGTGAGCTGGAAGTTGAGTTAAATGAAGACGTCGCATATAGAGTGGGGCGTGCATTTGCCCGAACGCTTTCATTAAAAAAAGTAGTTGTTGGTGGTGACGCACGCGCAACCAGTGAAAGTTTAAAAATGGCCTTAGCAAAAGGTTTACAAGATGAAGGCTGTGATGTTGTTGATATAGGTATGGTAGGCACTGAAGAAATCTATTTTGCTACCAGTCATTTAGCGGTTGATGGGGGTGTTGAAGTGACTGCTTCTCATAATCCTATCAATTATAATGGTATGAAGTTAGTCAGAGAACAAAGTAAACCTGTATCGGGTGATACTGGCTTACGTGATATACAGGCTATGGCTGAACAACAACCTTGGTTGACTGAAGCAAATAAGGGGGTAAAAAAACAAGGGCAATATTCCCAGCTTTCAATCCTAGATGCTTATACTGAACATTTACTTAAATATATTAATGTTGGTAATATTAAGCCATTAAAATTAGTGGTGAATTCGGGGAATGGTTCTGCTGGGCATGTGGTTGATGCCTTGGAGGCTAGGTTCAAGTCACTTGCTTTACCTATACAATTTATTAAAGTACATCATAATCCTGATTCGACTTTTCCTAATGGAATCCCTAACCCCTTATTGCCAGAAAATCGGGCCGATACTAGTGATATGGTGAAGCTACACAATGCAGACATGGGGATCGCATGGGATGGGGATTTTGATCGTTGTTTTCTGTTTGATGAAAAGGGTGAGTTTATTGAAGGCTATTATATTGTTGGCTTGTTAGCCGATGCCTTCCTTAAAAAACAGGCCGGAGCAAAGATAATTTATGATCCCCGCTTAACCTGGAATACTCAAGAAATTGTTTCTGCTGCGGGAGGCATACCTGTTATGTCAAAAACGGGACATGCTTTCATAAAAGAGCGTATGCGTAAAGAAGATGCTATTTATGGCGGGGAAATGAGTGCCCATCATTATTTTAGAGATTTCTTTTACTGCGATAGTGGCATGATCCCTTGGATGTTAGTGGCTGAATTACTTTGTGTGGAGGATAAAACACTTTCTTCGATGGTGGCAGAACGCATCGCTAAATTTCCATCATCGGGTGAAATAAACAGTAAACTGGCAGACCCAAAAGCGGCGATTGATAGAGTCTTAGCTGCCTATGAAAAAGACGCTGTTAATATTGATATGACTGATGGGATCGGAGTTGAATATAAAGAGTGGCGATTTAATTTGCGCTCGTCAAATACCGAACCCGTCGTACGCTTAAATGTTGAATCCCGTGCCGATGTAACCCTTATGCAAAGTAAAACAGATGATATTTTAGCGTTATTACGTCAATAAGATAGTGTAAAATAAACTTAAATAAGCGAGCGGGGTATAAATAACCGTCCATAATTGGATGGTTGTTTATACCCCGCTCGCTATGTATTTTAAAAAGGTAAATAAGAGAAATAATGAAGAATTATAAAGTTGCAGTGTTGGCAGGTGATGGAATTGGTCCGGAAATTACAAAAGAAGCACTAAAAGTTTTAAAGCTGGTTGAACAGCGTAATGAGGTCAGTTTTGAATTAATGCCTGCATTATTTGGTGCATGTGCTTATTTTGCAACAGGCGATGCTTTTCCACAAGAAACTAAAGATATTTGTGACAGTGCAGATGCTATTCTTAAAGGGCCTATCGGTTTAAGTCACGAAGAATCTAAAAATATTCCTATTGATAAGCAACCAGAACGGGGTGCATTGCTACCAATGCGTCGCCGTTACAATACTTATGCTAACTTCCGACCTATTTCTTTACCTAAGGCACTAGCTCACTTTTCTCCTTTAAAACCAGAAATTATTGGTGAAGGCATTGATATTGTAATAGTGCGTGAATTGGTTGGTGGCTTGTATTTTGGCGAAAAAGAAACAGGCGTTAATGCTGAAGGCTTACGCTATGTAAAAGAAACTTTAGAATATGATGAAGGTCAAATCCGTCAAATTTTAATTCAAGCGTTTAAATTGGCGCGTACTAGAAAGAAAGTTTTACATAATATCCATAAAAGTAACGTTTTAAAATCAAGCGTGCTGTGGAATGAAGTCTTAGAAGAAGTTGCTAAGGATTACCCTGAAGTTGAAGTGATCAATATTTTAGTTGATGCGGCAGCCACTTTATTATGCCTAAAACCAACACAGTTTGATGTGATGGTAATGGAAAATATGTTCGGTGATATTTTAAGTGATCAAGGCGGTGGTATCTTAGGCTCATTAGGCCTAATGCCTTCTGCATGTATCGGTGATGAAAAAGCTTATTACGAACCCTCTCATGGTTCTGCGCCTGATATTGCAGGTAAAAATATGGCGAATCCGTATTCTATGATTGGTTCTGTTGCCATGATGTTAGAAAATAGCTTTGATATGGCTGATGAAGCTAAAAACATTTGGGCAGCGATGCAAGGTGTTTTTGGTGATGGTTTTTCAACTGCTGATTTATCTAAGCCAGGTGCTGGTGTTCATATGCTTAGCACTGAAGAATTTGGTGATAAAGTTGTAGAAAAATTAAAAGGTATGCCAAAAGTTTAATAGCAGCCTTGTTTTAGTCAACTTTAAAAAGGGTACGGCGAAAGCTTAGCCCTTTTTTTGCATTAATCATATCCTACTCAAAGTAGTTTGCAAGACTGGACAGATTATAAGTTGTAGGGTGGGCAATCTTTTCTGCCCACCATGTTGCGGTATTGATGGTGGGCAAAAAAACTGCCCACCCTACTTTTTACTGGTTGCCTAAGTAGGTAGCTAAAAAGTGTAAGCCACGTCATGAAAGACCCCCTTTTTTATATACCAAAGAAAAATAATATGAAAAGAAGTTTTGCGCAATCAATTAATGCACGAGCTGCCAATAGCTTAGTTGTGGAATTACAAAGTTATTTTGTTGAGAAATTGGATGATGTTGTAGGGTCAGAGGTTTCATCATTTCATCCCGTTGAGTGGTTTCGAGATCAAGGTTTACATGGCGGTGGTATTCGTTATGTCGCCACCAATGAATCGTATTTTAACCGTGCCTCGGTTAATGTTTCGCAAATCCATTATGATGATGTCGATAGTAAAAATTTAGCATCAGCAACGGCAATATCGACTATTATTCATCCTACAAACCCTTTTTCTCCTTCTGTACACATGCATATAAGCTGGACAGAAATGAAAAGTGGAAAAGGTTATTGGCGGATGATGGCTGATCTTAACCCAGCAATAGAGAATGAACAGGAAACAGCTTTATTTTCAGAAAGCTTAAAAAAAGCGGCTCCTCAGCAATATAAACTGGCAGCTGAGCAAGGTGACCGCTATTTTAATATACCTGCTTTGCAGAGGCATCGTGGGGTGTCACATTTTTATTTAGAAGAATATAACAGTGGAGATGCACAAACTGACTTCAACTTAGCTAAAGCTTTTGGTGAAGCTGTGATTGAATGTTATGCTTCTATTTTTGATAAAGCGAATGTTAATAAGTTAAACCCAGGCGCTGAAGATTTTGCTAAACAACAGGCTTATCATACTTTATACTTATTTCAGGTATTAACACTGGATAGAGGAACAACTTCTGGTTTGCTAGTTCATGATCAAAATGATTTAGGTATTATGGGATCCCTTCCTGCAGTCATTGATAAAGCATTATTAGCAAGCTGGGTAGAAAAGCTTGCTACACCACAAGATAAGTTATTAAAGGCTATTGTTGATTGCCTGCCAGAGGAACAACTGTGTGTTATTGATGAAGAGACTAAGCTAGCTTTGGCTAAAGTGGTAAGGCAACATTACCAGTCAAATCCAGAAGCGTTAACTATGCAGGCTCAAGGAAATGTAATTCCTGCCACTGTTGATAATCATAATTAAACTACTCACCCTATAGAATATATACTTCGTGCGGTCACGACTGCGGTTTTCTAACCGCTGAGTTTTTGCCAATAGCTGCGTTGCTGAAACAGTTGCGTAGCTTGCTATGCGCCTGTTTCAGCGCCTTGCTATCGACAAAAATCAGCAGCTTATAAATTCCGCATCCGTGACCGCGCGAAGTATAACTGTTGTTTTTAACGCCTTCTCCTGAGTGGGGAGAAGGCTGGAGTGAGAGGAGGTAAGCTTCTCTTTACTACCTTGAAGAGAAAAAGATTTATTTACTTCTCCTCTCAGCTCACCGTTTTGCTGCTCCTGCATTGCTCTAGCTACGTGCAATATCTACATAGGTGTAGTGCATGCAGATATTGCAGGAGTAAATAGCTGTCCATGCTGTTGACCCAACTCTCTCCCAAACGGGGCGAGGGCTTTAGAGCATAAGTTATGGGTGAGTCGTTACCCAAAAACCTTAAATTATTTTTTCCCTTGAAACGATTAACTGGTATGGCTTTCAATATTTTCGTTAGGTATTAAAAAGTTAAAGGCTATATTGAGAGAAGATATGCGTTTGCTAAAATAAATGTTATGTTATAACATATCTAAATTATCACCTACCCACTCACTTTACTCATGTTTAATTATTTATTTTATTTAATCCCTCTTGCCCTTTTATTTATGAACCAGCAAAGTTATGCAGGATCAGAGCATGTTCAAGAATTAGACCAACTCATCATCAGCACCCCAATAAATGATAATCATACAAACTCAGTATTAGCTGTTTCAATACTGAGTGGTGATGATTTACGAATGAAGGCTGCTTCAAGTCTTGGTGAAACATTAAAAAATGAACTCGGTATTAGTAGTCAGTCGTTTGGGCCTGGCGTTGGCCAACCTGTCATTCGGGGCCAGACAGGTTCTCGGGTTCAAGTTCTACAAAGTGGATTAGGTAGCCTAGACGTGTCTTCTTTAAGCCCAGATCACGCCAATAGCACTGAAGCCTTATGGGCGGAACGCATTGAGATTATCAGAGGTCCTGCAACCTTACTCTACAGTAGTGGAGCCATTGGTGGAGTCATTAATGTATTGGATAACAGGGTACCTGATAGTGTGCCTGAAACGCTATTTGGAGGTGCTTTTGAACAACGCTACAACACGGTTAATGAAGGCAAGTCCAGCGCGTTCAAAATCGATGGAGGTAAAGGCAATGTAGCTTGGCATTTGGATGGTTTTTATAGGGATAGTATTAATCAACAAATTTCAGAAAATGCTATTGCAGGTGTGGATGATGGTAAGCGGTTATTAAATTCTAATACACGCGCTCAAAGTGGTACTGCAGGTTTCTCGTACATCACTGATCAGGGTTTTATTGGTTTTTCAGTAAACCATTTAGATAATAATTATGGTATTCCACCTGGCGATGAGCCAGATGAGGTTCGTATTGATTTAAAACAGACGCGTTATGATATGAAAGCTCAACTTAAAGACCCGTTGTCTTTTGCTGAAACCCTTAATATCCGTTTGAGCTATAACGATTATCAGCATGTTGAATTAGAGAACGGGGCAGCAGGAACAGTATTCAGTAACGAAGGTTTTGAAAGCCGGATAGAGTTAATTCAAAAACCTTGGGCATTTTTTGATCATGGGGTAGTGGGCGTACAAACAAAAAACAGTGAAATTTCTGCCCTTGGTGAGGAAGCCATCATCCCTAAGGCAGATATAAACACTTTTAGTTTTTTTACGGTTCAGGATATTCATACAGAACAGATGACATATCAACTAGGACTTAGAGTTGAACAACAGTGGATTAACCCAGAAAGACTATCTGAAGTTTCTCATACACCTGTGAGTGTTTCAGCCTCTGCACTGTGGAGCGTGACCAATGAGGACTCTATTAAACTGACCTTTTCTAGGTCAGAACGGGCACCTGATATCCAAGAATTATTTACCAATGGCGCTCATTTAGCCACCAGCAGTTATGCCATAGGAAGCAGTAACCTAACCGTTGAAACTTCTTATAATATAGAACTTGGTTTTCACTTTGACCATGATTTATTTCAGGCAAACTTCAATATCTACCAAAACTGGGTACAAGATTATATTAGTCAAATTAATAACGGCCAGTTCTTTAATACGCTCTCCGAAACCTTTGTAAACAATTGCATAAATAATTGTTTGCCGGTTTTTAATACCCAGCAGCAAGGTGCTGAGTTTCAGGGTTTTGAAGCTCAAATGACCATCCCTCTTTTAACGACAGATTACGGACACTTAGACAGTGAATTTTTTGCTGATTATGTCAGAGGCCAATTTAGCAATGGTGACGATATTCCACGTATGCCTCCTATGAAGTATGGCCTACAATTAAGTTGGGAAAATACTGCCTGGTCCAGCCAATTACGTATGACACATGCAGAAAAACAGCAAAACCCAGGCTTAAATGAGACGGAAACCGATGGTTATTGGTTGTTAGATCTATCAACTCATTATCGACTGCAAGTTTCTGAGCAGGCTGACATGTTATTATTTGCAAAAGCCAATAATTTACTCGATCAAGATATTCGACATTCTGTCTCTTTTCTTCGCACTAGCGCACCAGAAGCTGGCAGAGGTGTTGAAATGGGTGTTAGGATTGAATTTTAGTGACAGACAAAATATAGGATGTGCTGAGGAACGAAGCGCATCAATAGCCGTCGATGCGCCTCCTACGTCGGTACATCTTATAAAGTTAAAACCTTCGCCTTTCAGGCGAACAGATTTATCTCAAATATTACAATATTGTTTATACTTCGCGCGGTCACGGATGCGGAATTTATAAGCTGCTGATTTTTGTCGATAGCAAGGCGTTGAAACAGGCGCATAGCAAGCTACGTAACTGTTTCAGCAACGCAGCTATTGGCAAAAACTCAGCGGTTAGAAAACCGCAGTCGTGACCGCGCGAAGTATAGTCCCTGTTTTTTACTTTGTTATCAGGTTTTTATTTATAATGGTTTTAAAAACATAGTAAGGAACGTGCATGCATATTCCTAAGCTCTTTCCCTAAATACTCAAACTATATGTAACAAATTATTAATGATGAATATGGATATAAAAAATAAAATAACTGAAACCATGTTGGATGAAAATTTACCGCAACTTTGTATTGATGTTTTTTTATCTCAATATAATAAAATGATAGCGGGTGAGGAGAGTGTGATTCGGGAAGATCAAGTTAAGCCCGTTTTTGAAGTGGTTGATCTTGAATCTTTACCAGATCACAGTGCCGAAGGTGAGGCTGTATTAAATCAGGCTGTTATGCTTAAATTGAATGGAGGACTTGGTACGGGGATGGGGTTAGAAAAAGCCAAGTCATTACTTAAAGCAAAAGATGGACTGAGTTTTTTAGAGATTATTGTTAAACAGGTTCTATCTCAGCGGAAGAGTTTTAAGAGTGATCTACCTTTAGTGTTTATGAATTCGTTTAGTACTGAGGCCGATACACAGACTGTGTTAGATAAATTTCCAGAGCTTTTGCAAGGGCAGAAGGGTATTCCTTTTACCTTTGTTCAAAATAAAGTGCCTAAAATATTGATTGATAATAAGCAACCTGCTCAATGGCCTAATGACCCCTCTAAAACGTGGTGTCCACCTGGACATGGTGATATTTATACGGTATTACAAACATCAGGTGTGCTGGATCAGTTGTTAGAGCAAGGTATAAAGTATGCATTTATATCAAATTCAGATAATTTAGGGGCAAATTTAAACTTATCAGTGCTAGGTTATTTTGCTGAACAAGAGGCTTCTTTTATGATGGAAGTCGCTGATAGAACAGCTGCTGATAGAAAAGGAGGGCATTTAGCTGAGTCGGTTGAGGGGGGCTTATTATTACGCGAGTCAGCTCAATGTCATGAGGATGATATTGAAAGTTTTCAAGATATTACTCAATATAAATACTTTAATACTAATAATTTGTGGATTCGCCTTGATCGATTAAAAGATCTTTTGGATAAAAAAAATGGGATTGTTGATTTACCTTTGATACAAAATAAAAAAACAATAGACCCTCGTGATGCTTCAAGCCCACGCGTTATCCAAATGGAAACGGCAATGGGCTCGGCTATTGCTAGTTTTAAAGACTCTATTGCTATCCGTATTCCCAAAGCACGTTTTATACCGATTAAAACGACCAATGAATTGTTAGGGCTTTGGTCTAATGCATTTATTTTGGATGATGAAAGTTTGGTAACAATTAACCCTAGTCGAAAAGTTGGCTATATTGTGGTCAATTTAGAGAGTAAATACTATAAAAATATAGATGACTTGGAAGCCCGTTTTCCTGAGGGAGTACCTGATTTACTGGAGTGTGAAAAATTAACGATTACAGGTGATGTTATCTTTGGTAAAAATGTAAAATTGATCGGGAATGTTGTTATCAATAATGATACGGGTAAACAGCTTACCATTGATAGTAACAGTGTTTTACAAGGTTAGGGAGAGGGAAAAGCTGGCACTAAAACCAGCAAGGTGGGTTATTTTTTGCTAGTTGCCTTAGGAACGTGCATGAAATAACTTCCCCGGTTTCTAACTTGTCTTTTTGCTCCAGATGGAATGATCTCATTCCACTTGAAACAAAAACCCTACGTTATAATTTCGGGAAGTTATTCCATACACGTTCCTTAGCTGAATAGTTACTGCATAATACTGTTTAGTGAGTTGAAGAGCCTTGTAACCTTTTAACCCAAGGTTTTGGCGCTAAAGGGTCTACATCAAAGGCTAAAGCTTCCGGCTTATGTAATAGCCCCGATTCACCAGATGCATTTGGGTTTAATTGCCTTTTCTCTATAAAGTCAACGAGTCTTCTTGTGTTGTAAATAACTAAAACACGGTTTCCAAAACGGCTGTTATAAACTTGATAAGCAACATTGTTTTCTGAAAAGTCAGGGTTTCTATCAATTAATAAATCAATATCTGTTTTTGTGCTTGATGCTAGTTTCCTTAAAACCGAGTAATCATGGTTTTGTATTAGCTTAGTTAAATGCTCTGCTAATGTACTTGATAGTTGATGTTGATGTAGTTTTTGAATGTCAAACTCAGTAAATTGAAAGCTTTCAGCGACTAAATAATGACGATCCTTCTCTCCATCATTAGCAAATAAAGAGATTTTTTCTAAATTTTGGTCTTCAACGGCTGCAAGAAACTCTTGGGGGGCTCTAATATGTTTATCAACTGTCACAACCCAAGGCAAGGCACGGCCGGTTTGTTCGAAACGAGCTTTTACACTACAAATAACGGCTGAACGGAGCAACTCATCTTCACGACCTTCTGGTTTAACGATAAAAGCATCCACAGCGGTAATTTGTGTTTGAAACCCTGATGCTTTAAATTGCGCAACAATACGAGAATAGCGAGGAGAGTAGGGGATTGAAGTGCCATCATATAATATATTGATGCGTTCTTTCTTTGCATGGTCTGCGACCATGTGACGCAAACGGTTAGCAAACGGCTCCACATATACATAGTCATCACTATGATGGTTAGCCGCTGTCAATACCGTGTATAAATCACTTATTTTTCTGAATTCATCTAAAGAAGCAATAACAAAATTATCACCACAACAAGCCTCGGCAATTTCTTCAACTGCTGTTTTACCGGCACCGGCACCGCCCATGCTCATAAATAATTGTGGGTGTGTGGCTGTTTTCTTGCCTTCAAAAATTGATGATAAGGCATCATCAAGTTTTTTGCTGATTTTACTCAACCGGTTATAAGCAATTTCAACGGATCTAATTAAACGATCATCACCTTTAGCGGCATTTAGAAGTTTGGTTTTTAATTCTATATTGTTGGCGAGTTCAAAAATAGCGTATTTATCATCACTTTCACATTGTTTGATCAGTTCTAACAACTCAGTATGGCTGGGTGAGCGCAAACTGGTAAGCATATTGATATCCAAACAAAATAAGGGGGGAGTTTCATCAGGGCTAATGCTGATTCCATCAATATCTGTTTTTTCGGCAACTCTTAAAGCTTGTGTTCCTGGTAGGTAGCCAATAATATGTTCAGAAGCTTTAACTGGGTTATCAGCAAATTGTTTACCTACTTCAAAAATTTTATCTTTGATCGTATCAAGAGGAACTATGCCTCCATTAACTAAAACTAGGCATACAACACCTTGTTCAGTGGTATGAGAAAGAAAAGGTACGCCCGAGATAAAGATTTTATTTTCTGGCCAAACCCCATAATCATTGGCTTTATTTTGCAGGCTATTGCAACGAGTAGGGTCTAATGCATGTTCAAAAGCAGTGGTGATTGATTTGAAATCACTATCTAAATCATGTAGAGCTAAGGTATCCGAGGCTTCTAGTCGTCTAAAATCTATGCCTTGTTCATATACACTTTTAAAGGCCGGTAATTTTCCTAAGGCCGTTAGAAAAAAATCTAAGGTAATTCTATTTCCGTATGAATAGGGGCGAATTTGACGCATTTCCAGGTAAAATTTTGCTAACCTTTCTGCAATATTGCCGGTGTTAATAATGAAGCCATTATTATCAAAAATAGCGGTATCACTATTTTCATCAGTATCAAGAACGAGTTGTTCAATAGTGAGTCGAAATCGAATGCGTTTTTTATTCTCTATCATGACTCCAGGGCGATGATTAGCCGTGGCTTGTTTTTTCCAGTCATGAAAAATTTCTCGATGAATACGGGTAAATAATTCAGTTAAATAGGTAACACGTTTTACTTGATCATGAGAAACAGTCGCTTCAGACTCTTTTCTTAGGGTGGAAAGTAATTTAATACCCTGAGAAATAGCGAGAGCCGTTCTTAGCTTAGTAAGTTGTTCAAAATCAGTGGTATGGGAAGGGATATTATTCATTAAATATTCATATTATAATCACTGTACCAGAATAATATTATAAGGAACGTGGATGAAACAACTTCCCGATTTCTAACTTGTCTTTTTGCTCCAGATGAAATGGTCTCATTCGTTGCGTAGCTTGCTATGCGCCTCATGAGATCATTCCATCTGAAACAAAAATCCTACGTTATAATTTCGGGAAGTTATTCCATACACGCCCCTAAGTTTTACAATTCTGGGGGTAGAGCAGTGATTATACATGAGTTGTGAGTGAGAATGCAGGCTCCTAATTACCCTTTAACATATGTATTTCATTAATCTGGTCTGATTCACTTATTTCAGTACCGAGAGCTTTTAAAAGACCATCTTCAATTGAATAAATCCAGCCATGTACGGTCAGGTCTTTATTTTTTTTCCAGGCTCTTTGTACAATGGAAGTGTGACAGACATTAGCGACTTGCTCAATAACGTTTTTTTCACAGAGTAAGTTGATTCTTTTTTGCTCTGTAGCTTCTGCATCAATTTCATTCTTATGCAAACGATAAACATCTTTGATATGTCGTAACCAATTATCAATAAGGCCATGTTCATGGCCTTCAAATGCAGCTTTAACGCCGCCACAGCCATAGTGACCACAAACAATAATATGTTGAACTTCAAGAACATTAACTGCATATTGAATGACAGATAAACAATTCAAGTCAGTATGAACAACAACATTGGCTATATTTCGATGAACAAAAACTTCCCCTGGCTTTAAATCAATCACTTGATTGGCTGGAACTCGACTATCAGAGCAGCCAATCCATAAATAATCAGGGTGTTGTTGTTTTGAAAGGTGAGAGAAAAAATTAGGGTCTTCTTGGGTCATCTTTTCAGCCCAAGCTTTATTGTTTTTAAACAGTGAATTTAATTTTCGGCGTTGAAATTTATTCATAACTTATTCCTTTTAAATACCCATTTTAAAAACTGTTTTCAAGTACTATTTGATCCAATGGTAATTGACCCGCTCGTGGTGAAGCATCGGCTAGTTTTTTTCCAATCACTATAAACATTGAAATAATATGGTCACCGGGTAGTTTAATAAGTTTAGCCACTGCAGAAAAATCAAAACCATTCATAGGGCAGGAGTCATAACCCATTGATTTAGCCGTTAACATAATCGTTTGAGCGGCAATTCCACATGAACGCATGGCCTCATCTCTTTGGATGCTATCTTTATCACGATAATAATCATCAATGGCGGGCAATATAAACTCTTGTACGGCTTTAGGGGCATTTTGCCAGTACCGAATAGGTTGTTTTTCCCATGCTTTTAAATCAGCACATAGAACAATTAAAGCAGAACTCTCTGTGACTTGAGCTTGGTCCCAGGCTACTTGGCGAATAGCCTTTCTTAGCTCTGGATTTTTTACCAATACAAAGCGCCAATTCTGGATGTTAAAAGCGGTAGGGGACAAAGCGGCAAGTGAAAGTATTTGGTTTAATTCTTTATCAGTTATTTTATGATCGGGGTCAAAAGACTTAACTGAACGGCGTGATGTTATAGCGTCTTTAGTTTCCATTATTTTTATTAACAACTGGATAGATTTAAGAAATTTCTTGTAATTTTTTTTTGATATTTTCAGTTATAAATTTAGAAAATTCATCAATATTTTCATACCCTTGCTTTTGAACAAAGCCAACGATATTTTTGACTAACTGCTTAGTTTCTGCAATTTCTTGATGAGATCTTCCACAGCCCAGACAGTGAGAGCCATCTTCTGTACACTCACCTGGTACGCAAGGGTTAAATTTCATAATATTCTCCTTATTTGGCTATAAAAGGCTTATATTAAGCTTATTTTAATTAGTTTCATAGTGTATTGTTGCTGGAACATTGAATTGAGATGATGTTTTTTATATGACCAGGTATCACGAGGTAATACGCTTTGTACCTAGTATTAAGTATTGGGTAATAAAACACCCAAAGTATATCTGTTATGATTCAACTTGTACGTTAGATATCGGGAAGTTATTCCATACACGTTCCTTAGTTAATATACGCCTGTAGCGGCGTAAACTCATTTTAGTACTGATTGGTGAAAGAATGAAATACATTGTAAAAAGATTATCTGATGATTTTATTTTTGAAGAAATAGAACGTGTCAGAATGCAGTTTGTTGATGGCCTGGCATATACACTGGAGAGTGCCAATGTTTTATTTGATAACAAGGCGCAAGATCCGTTAGATATTTATATCGAATATGACTTTCAACAAAAGGAAGGGGAAAATGTTATTTATGGTTTCAATTTAGGCGAGGAAATTGCCAAAAGTTTTGGACTCAATGAACAAAAACACCATTCCTCAGAACAGCTTTTAATGATTGCTAAAAGCCTTAGAGAATTAGCCGACGAAATTGAAAAACGATATGATTCTGAACCCATTAAAACACTAGCTGATATTGAAGAAAAGATAGATAAGAAAAATACTGAGTATGCTGAAAAAGTTAACCGTTCATACCGAGAAGTATTAAGAGATGCACAATCTGAAGATGCGGCCTTACAGAAAAAACGATCAATAGTAGGTGTTAGCAGTTCATTAATATAGAATACGATAAAAGGCGTATTCAAGAACCTTTAACTTTATTTAATGCTAGTGCATAAATATGACTGATTATTTTGACTTCTGGACACTGTTAGCAGGGCTGGGCATATTTCTGTTTGGCATGAGACAGCTTGAATTTAGTCTTAAGCACTTAGCTGGAAAAAATTTCAAACTTTTTTTACGTCGCACGACACATAATCCAATACTGTCAGTTTTTAGCGGTATTATTGCTACAGTCATCGTCCAAAGTAGTTCTTTGGTAAGCCTTATTATTCTGGCTTTAGTGGGTACTAACCTTATCCCTTTGATGAGTGCAATTGGTGTGGTTTTAGGGGCTAACTTAGGTACAACATTGACTGGCTGGATTGTTGCTACTATAGGTTTTAAGCTTAACTTGGCAGTTGTAACTATGCCTATACTTGCCGTGGGTAGTATAGGATTAGCTGTTTTTAAAGGCCGACTACAACTGTTCTCTCAGTTATTATTTAGCTTGTCAATGCTGCTTATGGGTCTGAGCTTTATGAAAGATAGCGTAGCTCTGCTTTCAAATTATGCTGATATGAAACTACTCAGTGATTATCCCCTTTTTATCTTTTTAGTGGTTGGTGTGATTTTAACCATTATCATCCAATCAAGTTCCGCAGCCATGATGATCACATTGAGTGCGCTGAATGCTGAGATTATAACTCTGCCTATGTCAGTAGCATTAATTATAGGTGCAGACCTAGGGACTACCAGCACTGTTTTTATTGGTAGTCTACAGGGTGCAGTTGCAAAACGCCGAGTTGCTATGGCTCATATTTTATTTAACTTTACCATCGGTACTATAGCATTTATATTTTTGTATCAATTACTGGAATTTATTAAATGGTTAACAATCACTGACCCTCTTTTTTCTTTAGTTGCTTTTCACAGTTTATTTAATCTGGCGGGTATTATTCTGTTCCTTCCCTTTATATCGCAATTTACAAAATTTCTGGAATCTTTGATAAATGATGAACAAAAAAGTATTTGCCATTATATTTCAAATGTACCCAGTAATATTACTGATGTAGCGATAGAAGCACTAGCTAAAGAGTGCTTGCATTTAATTCATCTTGTTGCCTACTTAAATTTTCGTTACCTTTCTATTGATTCGTCTTTTAATAAATTAAAATTTTCACATCCTCAATCTTTTCCTAAAATAATGAGAATGAGTAAGTTAGAACATTATGAATCTATAAAAGTTTTAGAAGGGAAAATATTTAAATACAGTCTGGAAATTCAAACGCAACGTATAGATAATGCAGCTGCAGGAGATATTGATTTACTGATTAATTCTGCAAGGCACGCAGTCTTTTCCGCAAAATGTCTAAAGGATATTAATGATGACCTAGTTAACTTTATTGGTCACGATAATGCGCTCATTAAACGCAGGTTTGATGAGCAGTTAAAGCTAGTTAATAAATTTTACCAGAAAATATTTTCATTATTTGACCATAGACACGAAATCGAATTTTTTAAAGAAGAAATGGATGATTTACACCATTCTATCGATAACTTCTATAAATCATACAATAGTGGCTTATACACAGATGCTTCCCATACAAAATTTAATAGCCTGGATTTATCGACCCTATTAAACGCCAATAAAGAAATTCATACTTCCTGCAAAGCTTTTTATAAAGCCGTTAATCAATTTTGGACAAGGCAAGCCATGGATTAAGGAGTAAGGTTTTTTTAATTCTCGCTCATAAAGCCATACAGCTGTTTTAAAAATCAGCCTCAATTTGATAGTGCATTAGTTGTTTGGAGATAGGGTGGCTAAATTCAATATACTCAGCATGTAGATGTAAGCGGTTAGCTTTATTGCCATATAAATCATCACCGATAATTGGGGTGTTTAAGCCCTTTAAGTGTGCTGAATGTACTCGTAACTGATGTGTTCGCCCGGTTAATGGATAGAAAAAAACTTTAGTTTGGTTGTGTTTTCGGTTGATGACCTCCCACTGCGTGGTAGCCACTTTACCGTGCTGATAGCAAACTAATTGCCGAGGCCTATCATCTAAGTCAACCCTAAGAGGTAGCTCTATCGTACCTTTATCATGCGGTAGCAATCCATCTAATAGCGCTACATAGCGCTTTTTTATCGTGCGATTAATAAATTGTTTTTGTAAGTTTTTATGAGCTTGTTTATTTAAAGCAATAAGTATAATTCCCGAAGTAGACATATCTAATCTATGAACAATAATAGGGCCTGTTGCTTTAGGGTAAAGTTTTTTGATACGTGAATAGACAGAGTCTTGAATATTTGTTCCAGGGACAGATAAAAGCCCTGAAGGTTTGTTAATAACCAGTATATCTTTATCTTCATAAACAATATCAATAGACATCTTTTCAGCTGGATTATTTAATAATGGGTTTTTATCCATTTCAATCCCATCAAGCATATGCTTTAAAATAGGTTGGCATTTTCCATGACATGCATTATAGAAATTTAGATGCTTTTTCATTTCTGATTTTGGTGATGCTCCCCACCAAAATTCAGCCATTGCCAAAGGTTTTAAGCCTTGTTTAAACGCGTATTGTAATAGCTTTGGCGCAGCACATTCCCCAGACCCCGCAGGAGGAATAAGCTGTGAAGTGTGCTTAAAAATATCAGTTAAATTTTTTGATGCCCCTTTGATATTTAAAAACTGATAATGAGCAAAGAGTTTTTGTTGTAAAACTGATGATAATGCTTTACGTTGCATTTTTAATGCAATAAGGGGAGATACTAATTGGTTAAGGTTTTG
>JALSLS010000493.1 GCA_026988195.1 Methylomonas sp. | reverse complement strand
TTCGTTGCTGGTTTTTTGCAAAACTAATCCCGCTGACACCAGGACATTTGGCAATGAAGCAGAGTGGGGATTTATTGCATAGTTTAACTCAAGATATTGATGCATTAGATGCACTATATCTTAGGCTATGTTCCCCTTTTGTTATCGCCTTTTTGGGAGGTGGAGCGGTTGCTGGGTTTATAGCCTATTACTCCATAGGCATAAGTCAATTTGTACTGTTTTTTTTATTGATAACAGCTATTGCTATTCCTTGGGTCTTTAATCGATTAGGGCGTATAGGCGCTAAACAAATTACAGTGCAAACAGCACAATTTAAAGTAGAGCAAATTAAAATTTTGCAAAATATTAATGAGCTTAAAGTGTTTAATGCCTATACGCGATTTAAAACGCAATTACTAAGTCTTTCTGAACAATTAATAGCAACACAAAGGAATAATAATCAACTAGCCGCATTATCAACAGCAATAACTTTATTTGTTTCCCAGCTGATGGTTGTTGTTAGCCTGGTTGTTGGCGTTTGGCTGTTTCAACAACAAGCTATTTCTGGCCCTATTTTGCTGATGTTGGTTTTTTGTGTCTTGGCTATGTTTGAATTAGTGATGCCCCTGTCAGCAGCTATGCAAATGTTGGCTAAAACACAAACTGCGGCAAAACGAATAAAAGCTATTGCTGACCTACAGCCGCTAATTATAGAACCCAAACAAGCTAAACAGATTAAAGCTAAGGGCGCATTAACTATAAATAAGCTTAGTTTTCGTTATTCAGATCAATCTGATTGGGTTTTAGAGGATATTTGCTTGCATATTCCCCAAGGAACAAAAATCGCTATTGTGGGTGAAAGCGGAGCAGGAAAAAGCACACTATTACAGTTGATTATGCGTTTTTATGACCCTCAGCACGGGACTATTGATTATGCAGGCATTCATTATCGAGATATTTTATCAGATCATTTAATGCAACAGTTTGCAGTGTTATCACAAAATACTGAGCTGTTTGCGGCAACAATTAAACAGAACTTACTGATTGCCAAGCCAATGGCCTCAGATGCTGAAATCAACCTAGCCATAAGGAGCGCAGGGTTACAAAAATTTATTGCACAGCTACCTGAAGGTTTAAATACTTGGGTAGGAGAGCATGGAGCAAAAGTGTCGGGGGGAGAAGCAAGAAGAATTGCTTTGGCGCGAGTGTACTTAAAAAATGCACCGGTTATTTTATTAGACGAACCTACGGAAGGTTTGGATAAACAAACTGAGAATGAAGTGTTAGACGCTTTAGAGGTTATAGCTAAGGGTAAAACCTTAATTATGGTTACCCATAGAAAGGCAGGCTTGAGGCTGGTTGATAAGGTTTATAAGATAGAAAATAACAAGTTGTTTGAATGCTAGAATCTTATACCCTAATAAACTACCCATTAGAGTTCCCACGCTGGGGCATCACTGCCATTAAGTTAAGCCATTTGCTGTAGGATGTGCTGACGGCAGGAAGCGCATCAGCTGTAAATGATGCGCTTCGTACCTCAGCACATCCTACCTGTTATCTTAACTTAATGGCCGTGACACTGGGGCATGGGAACTATTTTGGTTTTACTTAGTTAAAGCATCTAGTGAATTAGTGACTTTATCAGCGATAGCTTTATCTGCTTTTTCAACTGTTTCTGATGCAGCTGATTTTGCTTCATTTGCTGCCTCAGATACTTTTTTCTCTACATTTTTTACTGTATCAGCAATAGCTGTTTCAGCTTTGTTCACTGATTTTGAAGCTTCAGTAGTTACTTTATCTACAGTTGATTGAGTTTCATCTTTAACATCAATAGCAGGTGCTGTAACAGCTGCTGGTGGGGCTAATAAAATTTCAACTTTTGCTTGATTACGTAGGCCGTCTAGAAAACCTTGCATTTTTTGACGTTGCAACATAGGGCGAATACGTTCTTTGATTGATTCAAAAGGAGGCGGTGTTTGTGCTCTTGAACCTTCTCTTAAAATTACATGATAGCCAAACTGAGTTTTAACAGGTGTTAAAGTAAACTTATTGTCTTCCATAGCAATGACAGCTTCTGAAAATGGAGCAACCATTTGTCCTGCTGCAAACCAACCTAAATCACCACCTTGAGGTCCAGAAGGGCCGGTAGATTTTGTTTTAGCTAACTCTGCAAAGTCAGCACCATTAGAAAGCTCTGAAATGATACTTTTAGCTTCTTCTTCTGATTTAACTAAAATATGACGTGCTTTGTATTCTGTACCTGAAGCAGCAACATTTTTATCATATTCAGCTTTTAAGTCAGCATCAGTAATAGGGTTAGATTTTAAGAAATTTTGAACAGCCGCTTGGGTTAATAAGCTCGTTTTAATGGTGTCTAACTGTGTTGTATATTCAACGGTTTGATCAAGTTTCTTTTGCTTGGCTTCTTGTAATAAAAGCTCACGTTGAATTAATTCTTCAACTAATTTCTCTTTAGGGAAAGATTGTCCTTGCCCTTGTTGACGTTTAATAAGTTCTTTTTCCAAGTCAGCTAAAGCGACTTTACTAATATAAGTACCATTAACGACGGCTACTGCATCATCTTTTGAGATAACAGGAGTATTGCTTGTTGGTTTTTCAGCATTACAGGCTGTTAGTAAGGTTGTGCTTGCTAATAAAACAAGGGGGATGATTTTCTTATTCATTATTGAGTTCCTTATGTATTTTCTGAAGGTGTTAAAGCATTGATGCCTAAAGCGTGAATATCTGTTTTCATTAAATCACCAAGAGCTTGGTAAATTAATTGATGTCTTTGTACTAATGTTTTGCCTTCAAAAGCTTTGGCGACAATAGTGACATTGTAGTGCCCTCCGCCTTGTTTAGCACCAGCGTGTCCAGCATGAGCTGCGCTATCATCAATAATTTCTATTAATTCAGGCTGAAAAGATTCATTTAATTTTTGTTTAATTAGTTCTGATGTCATTGTGGAAATACTTGTTTAAAAGGTTTAACGGTAACATTTTTATAAACGCCTGCAGCTACATAAGGGTCTACATTAGCCCACTCTTGAGCGGCTGATAGGCTGGAGAATTCTGCAATAACTAAGCTGCCAGTAAACCCAGCATCGCCAGGTGTATTGCTATCAATAGCCGGATGAGGGCCTGCAATAACTAATCGACCCGCGTCTTGTAAGTCTTGTAATCTTTGTAAATGCGCAGGACGTGCAGACTGTCTTTTTGGCAGACTGTCAGTCACATCTTCACTTAAAATGGCATATAGCATGATATTTATTCCTCAGTATCAGGGATATGTTTATAAATAAAAAGTAGTTGAATAACAATAAAGATCAACATAAGGCCTGGAACACCAAAGGTCTTGAAGGTAACCCAGTCATCAGTATTAAAGTTTTGCATAACATAGATATTGATTCCACCCACACTGATAAAAAATGTTGCCCAGGCAAGGTTTAGTTTTGTCCATACTGGCGCAGGGAGTTCTATGCTAGCCCCCATCATACGTTCAACAAAGGTTTTTTTACCGAAGAATTGGCTACCCAAGAAGGCTAATCCAAATAACCATTCAATAACCGTTAATTTCCACTTAATAAACTGTTCATCTTGTAAGTAAAGGGTTGCGCCACCCATCACAACAATCAATCCTAAAGTAATCCATTGCATGGTTTCAACTTTTTTATTAATGAACCAACTAATACCTACTTGAATAATAGTTGCAACGATAATAACGGCAGTTGCAGTATAAATATCATAAAGTTTATAGGTGATAAAAAATAAAATTACGGGGATAAATTCTAAGAGTTGTTTCATAGTTTAAAGAGGTAATATAGCTAAATAAGGGCTAAGGGAGGTGGACAATTAATGATTTTCAGCTCCCTATGCAAATAAGTCAATGCCTGAGATAAGCTCAGATCGTTGGTTTTTTAAAGTTTGGGAATTTTCTTGAATATAAGCATTTACGGCATATGCAGTACGCGGGTTAGACAGTACTTTGATTTGAGGTTCAATATTTTTTGTGATTAGGTCTAATGTGGGGGCATCCATTTTTTTATCAACCCTCGCTGCCTCTGAGGGTAAAGAAAGTGAGACAGCCGCCGTTTTATTTTCTTTTTCAGCAGAGGGGGGCAGTTGCTTACTTCTACTATTATTACCTGAGGGGGTAAAGGTAAGAGATGAACTATGAATTTTCATGTAAAACTATATTTATATGATGATTTTTGAATTATACATGAGTTCTGGAGGGTTTCTGCTAGAATGACAGTTTTTGGGAATTTATCATGGATAAATCAACACAGACAGAAATAGAAGCTGCGGCTTTTCGAAAATTAGTTTCTCATTTACAAAAAGAAACTGATGTGCAGAATATTGATTTAATGATTCTAGCTGGGTTTTGTCGGAATTGCTTAGCTAAATGGCTAACAGCTTCAGCTCAGGAACAAAATGTAGAGCTCGATTATGAGGATGCACGAACTCAGGTTTATGGTATGCCTTATAGTGAATGGAAAGGTAAATATCAACTTAAAGCAACTACCGAGCAATTAGCCGCCTATGAGCAAAGAAAGCCAAAAGATTAAGCCGCCTTACGATGATATGTTTTCGGGAGTGATTGGACAAGAGTACCAAATGTTAAAACTGATTTGCCCATTAGCGACTGAAATGAGTCGATTGGTGGGGCAGGCGGTTAGTGAGTATTCAAAAATAAATAACAGACCTTTAACAGTATTTGAACTGGGTGGTGGCACAGGCATTACTACACTTTCTGTTCTATTAGCGAATAAAGATTTAACCATTGTCAGTGTTGATAACGAACCTACAATGCAATGCCAAGCACAGCGTAGTTTAAATGACTGGGTTGCAGAAGGGCGCTTAAGTTTTTTAGCCAAAGATGCCCTAACAGCATTAAAGGCTGTCGAATCAGATAGCCTTGATTTGGTGGTTTCGGCTTATACAGTGCATAATTTTCAGAAAAGTTATAGAAAGCAAGTTCACCAAGAAATATTTCGTGTGCTAAAAAAAGGCGGGCAATTTATTAATGGCGATCGTTATGCTTTAGATGATATTTCTGTGCATACAGATATGATTCAACAAGAAGTGGCTCATTATTTTAAAGTATTAACTAAGCTTAATAAGCTAGATGTATTGGAGCACTGGATAATACATTTATTTAATGATGAATCTGAAAATCATGTGATGCGAGAAACTATTACCTTACAGCAATTAAAATCAATAGGGTTTGTTGATATTGCATTATCAGACCGGCAAGAAGTTAATGCTTTAGTTACAGCTGATAAAGCTTGATGTTTTTTTTGGGGAGTATGTAGGTTTTACTGTCTTAGTTTTTTGTAACTATTCAGCATCTTTAGCGCAATGTTTTGTAGGAGCGTCCGCCCTCGGCGCGATTATAATAATGCTCTTTTTTCTGACAAGCTGAATAGCTACGCTGTTTTTTCTATTTTTCCTAAACTTGAAAATGGGAACATCGAGTATCTAGAGAGTTGTAAGGGGTGTTTGGGAATAAATAGGAATTAAACTTGGGTGGTTAATGAAGATAAATTGATTACTGTGTCTATAAGGTGTATAAAAT
>JALSLS010000492.1 GCA_026988195.1 Methylomonas sp. | reverse complement strand
GGTAAGTTACATCCTTTGCCTGCGCCTTCCGTTGATACTGGAATGGGGTTAGAGCGAATTGCCGCTGTTTTGCAGGGAGTGCATAATAATTACGAAATTGATTTATTTCAGGGTTTGTTAAAAGTTGCAGCCGAATTAGCTGGTACCACTGACCTAACAAACAGTTCATTACGGGTTATTGCTGACCATATACGTTCATGTGCTTTTATGGTTGTTGATGGTGTATTACCTGCAAATGAAGGGCGGGGCTATGTTTTAAGGCGTATTATTCGCCGTGCTATTCGTCATGGATATCGCTTAGGTGTTGATGATGTATTCTTTTATAAATTAGTGGCTCCCTTGGTAGAGGAAATGGGAGAAGCCTTTCCAGAATTGAAACAAGCACAAGAGCAAGTTGAACGTGTCTTAAAGAAAGAAGAGCAAAGGTTTTCAGAAACTTTAGAGCAAGGGATGAAAATACTGGAATCCAGTGTGGCTAAGCTTGAAGGTAATGTTATTCCGGGTGATGTGGTTTTTCTTTTATATGATACCTATGGGTTTCCTGTTGATTTAACTGCAGACTTTGCGCGAGAGCAAAATCTAACAGTTGACCATGCTGGTTTTGAAGTTGAAATGACTGCCCAACGTAATAGAGCAAGAGCGGGTGGCAAGTTTGATGCTGATTATGATCAAGATATAAAGCATGATAGCCAAACTGACTTTACCGGTTACCATAAGTTAAAAGATACTTCGCAAATAGTTGGGTTGTTTGCCAAAGGGCAAGCGGTTGAAGCTTTGCAAGAGGGTGAAGAAGGGGTTGTTGTTTTAGAAAAAACTCCTTTTTATGCTGAATCAGGTGGGCAAGTAGGAGACAATGGTATTATCGAAGTGGAAGGTGCCACTTTTAAAGTTTATGATACTCAAAAGCAAGGTGGAACACTGTTTCTGCATAAAGGTAAAGTCATAAAAGGATGTATTAGCACAGGCCAGACTTGCAGTTTATCAGTCAATCAGGATGATAGAAATGCAACTGAGTTAAATCACTCGGCTACTCATTTATTACATGCTGCATTACGCGATTTATTGGGGGATCATGTTGTTCAGAAAGGATCACTAGTTAACCCTGATCGATTACGTTTTGACTTTTCTCATTTTGAACCTATGACGGCAGAAGAGATAGCTTCTGTTGAAAGGGTTGTTAATGAGCAAATTAGAGCCAATAATGAGGTTACAGCTGACATAATGTCAAAAGATGATGCTGTAAAAGCGGGAGCTATGGCATTATTTGGTGAAAAATACGGTGATGAAGTGCGTGTGTTGAAAATGGGAGCATTTTCAACCGAGCTTTGTGGTGGAACTCATGTAGAGCGGTCGGGTGATATAGGTTGCTTTAAAATTATGAGTGAAACAGGCGTTGCCTCTGGTGTGCGTCGTATTGAGGCGGTCACCGGAAAAGCATGTATAGAATTAATTGCTAGTCGAGATACAGTTTTAGAAAATATTTCTGGATTAGTTAAAAGTTCATCTGATAAAGCATTAGATAAAGTTCAGCAATTAGTGGATAAGAATAAACAACTGGAAAAAGAGTTGGCTCGTCTAAAGTCTAAACTGGCGGCGGCGGCGGGGGGTGAGTTAAGTGCCAAGGCTATTGATGTTGATGGCATTAAAGTATTGGCTGTTAAGTTGGAAGATGTTGACCCTAAAGCCCTAAGAGATATGGTTGATCAGTTAAAAAATAAACTGGGTAGCTCTGCTATTGTATTGGCAACAGTACAAGGTGAAAAAGTCAGTTTGATTGCAGGGGTCTCTAAAGATCAAATTAAATACTTAAAAGCAGGTGACCTAGTTAATTCAGTAGCTACTAAGGTAGGTGGTAAAGGGGGCGGTCGACCTGATATGGCTCAGGCAGGAGGGAATGATCCTTCAGGGCTAGATGAGGCTTTAAAGTGTGTGCCTGCATGGGTGCAAGAACAAATTTCAAAATAAAAAATGGCATTATTCGTATATAAATTTGGCGGTACTTCAGTTGGCTCTGTAGAGTGTATAAAAGCTGTCGCAGAAAAAATCAAAAAAGCACGCGATAAAGGTGATGATATTATTGCTGTTGTTTCAGCAATGAGCGGTGAAACGAACCGCTTGACTTCGTTAGCTGCTCAAATGCAGCCTGAACCAAGTGATAGAGAAATGGATGTACTGCTATCGACGGGTGAGCAGGTTACGATGTCTCTATTAACTATGGCGTTGCATAGCCTAGGCTGTTCCGCCCGCTCCTATACAGGGGGGCAAGTTAAAATATTGACTGATAGCACTCATACAAAAGCACGTATTAGAGAAATTGATGATACTAATATCAAAAAAGATCTCGATAATGGGAGAGTAGTTGTCGTTGCTGGTTTTCAAGGCGTTGACGAAAACAAAAATATTACAACGTTGGGAAGGGGGGGATCCGATACAACAGCCGTTGCTTTAGCGGCAGCATTAAAGGCAAAGGAATGCCATATTTACACTGATGTAGATGGAGTTTATACAACTGACCCAAGAGTAGAGCCAAAAGCGAAGCGACTGGATAAAATTACCTTTGAAGAAATGCTGGAAATGGCCAGTTTAGGGGCAAAAGTATTGCAGATTCGATCAGTTGAATTTGCAGGAAAATATAATGTTGCACTAAGAGTATTATCATCGTTTAAAGAAGGTAATGGCACGCTAATTACCTATGAGGAATCAGAAATGGAAAAAGCTTTAATTTCAGGCATTGCATTTAATCGTGATGAAGCTAAACTAACAATAACTGGGGTACCTGATTTACCAGGAATAGCATCTAAAATTTTGTGCCCAGTAGCGGATAAGAATATCGAAATTGATATGATTATTCAGAATATTGCAGCTGATAAAACAACAGATTTTACTTTTACAGTGCATCGTAATGATTATCAACAAACCAAAGCTATCTTAGAAGAGGTTTGTGAAAGCCTAGAAGCAAAACACGTTACGGGTGATGATAGTATTGTTAAAATATCAATCGTCGGTGTGGGGATGCGATCTCATGCTGGAATTGCAAGTACTATGTTTAAAACCTTGGCAGATGAGGGGATTAATATTAGAATGATCTCAACATCAGAAATAAAAATTTCTGTTGTGGTTGATGAGAAATATTTGGAGCTAGGGGTTCGAGCATTACATAATGCTTTTGGATTGGATAAAGAATAAAAATAATTTAATTTTGTGTTTATTTTTTTGAAAAACTAGTTATAATAGAGAGCTTGGTTACTTGATATCAAGTGGCTAGATTAAATGGAAACGTAGGGAGAGAGTATGCTTATCTTAACTCGAAGAGTCGGAGAAACCTTAATGATAGGTGATGATGTTACAGTCACTGTGTTAGGGGTTAAAGGTAACCAGGTTCGAATTGGTATCAATGCACCTAAAGAAACTTCTGTGCATAGAGAAGAAATCTACGAAAGGATAAAAAAAGAACAAGCTGAATCGGCAGGATTAACGGATCCTGAAGAGTAAATTTTTAGGAGAGTTGGCCGAGAGGCCGAAGGCGCTCCCCTGCTAAGGGAGTATGGGCTTTAACTCCCATCGAGGGTTCGAATCCCTCACTCTCCGCCATATTTTGAACGCTAATTTAGTTGATAAATTAGTTGACATAAAAAGCAAGAAGATACATAATATACGGATCAACAAGGCGCCCGTAGCTCAGCTGGATAGAGTACTCGGCTACGAACCGAGCGGTCGGGAGTTCGAATCTCTCCGGGCGCGCCATGTTGATATAAAGATTATTCCCCTGTAGCTCAGTTGGTAGAGCGGGTGACTGTTAATCACTAGGTCGGCGGTTCGAGCCCGTCCGGGGGAGCCAAGTGAAATAAAGGTCTGTAGATGATTCTACAGACCTTTTTTTTTGCCTGAAATATGTTGTGGTCAACTTCAGGTCAACTTTGGTAATGTAATTAACGGATTTTTGAATGGATATGATGAATGACTTGAAGGTTTGCTATTAATTTATGAAGGGAATCACAATTATTCTTCTGTGCTTAAAATAGTGCCAAATATATTGGTTTTATTTCAATCATCCGGCTGCCATTGCTAATTCTTCAATAAGTTGTTGTCCGTTGGGTGCTTGACCATAGTTATGCATGACTACATCACCAATAGAGTTTGATCTGCTGCTATTCATCACGCTAGATATTTGTTTACCTATTCCGCCTTGGGGGATGTTTGCTGATTGGGATTGTTTTAAAGCGGCAGGGGCCGCTATGGGGCTTGGTGTGCTGCCTAAATCAACATTAATACCAAAGGCCGCTAATACATTGCTGGATATGGCTTGAAATTTGGCCAATAGAAATTCTAATAGGTTGAAGTTTTTAAACCAGTTTTGAAACCCCACAAATAAGTTAACGGTGGTTTCTATAAAATCAGTTACGCCTAGTTTTGCATCATTCCAGGCTGTAGTGAATCCTTCAATAATATTAAACTTTTCAAATAGGTAATCTAGTGCAAAGCCTACGGCAAAAATTGCTAGTGGGATTGCAATAAACGGTGCGCTTAATATGGCCATTACACCTGTATATCCAGCGGCAATCAATGCGCCGGCTCCCATTACTATATTAAAGGCTGCAAACGCCGCAGCTCCACCAATAATAATTGATGCTAATGTACCTAAGCCACCAATAAGATTAGGAAATAATTTTGACCACTTGCCAATGGTGGCCGTGACCGGTTCTATCACACTGTTTAAGAAATTTATTGAATCTATAACGGCTGGTAACAGTAAGCTTCCAAAGTTAACCATTAAGTTATCCCACCGGTTGCTCATTAATTGTATTTTATTTGCTGTGGTGTTAGATCTAGCCTGAAATTCTTTTTGCATACTGCCTAAAAAGTTTTGTTCCTTCCCCACTAAGCCTAGTGCTTTATTGTATTTGTCTAAACCGCCTACCAATAAAGAGATGTCATCAGCAAAGCCAGTACCTACTATGCTGGTTAGTGCGGTTGCTCTGGCTTGGTTGTCTAGCCCTTTTAGCTTTTCAAGAAACCCTGATAAGGCTTGTTGTGGTGATCCTTTGATGTCTGCTGCTAATATTTTTGAGTTTATTCCCATCCCCAATAATGTTCTCTGAAACTTAGCCCCTTGTGCATCGGCGGTTTGTAGTTTCATCAGTAGTGAGTTGATTGCTGTTCCTGCTACTTCAGGCGCTGATCCCATCGCTAGAAATGTGCTTGATAGTGCGGATGCTTGGGTGGCTGTAAGCCCAAACTGGGTTGATACGCCACCTATCCTTGATAGGACATTTACTATGTCTGAAGCTTTGGAAGCAGTATTATCCGACAAATGATTGATTGCATCCCCCAGTTGGCTCATTTTATTCATTGGAATGTCATAAATATTAGAAAGCTTGGCCATACTTTCACCGGCTTGCGCGGGGATCATATCAAAAGCTATGCTCATTTTGGCGGCTACATCGACAAAATCGGGTAATTGTTTTGCAGTTAAACCAAGCTGGCCGCCGTTGGCTGCAATTTGAGCAAGCCCTTCAGCTGCAATAGGAATTGTCTTGCTCATATTTAGAATATCTTGGCCAAAGTCTTTTAGCCCATCGGGGGAAGAAAATTCT
>JALSLS010000491.1 GCA_026988195.1 Methylomonas sp. | reverse complement strand
ACGACCAGGCAGAAAATATGAACGTATTTCAAAAAAACCAGTGAAAAAATGGCATGCTACAAAAAATAAGAACAAGGCTGCATCATGTTTATCATAGTGGCCTACAGGACAAGCAATTTTTTAAAAAATCCTGTGTTTTGTTAAGTGAATGGCTCATTTTCTTAAGTGAATGCCATTGACCCTACAGTTGGTATACTGTCCCGTCTTAAATCTGTAAACCATAACGGCAAGCGATGCGCTTCCTATCGTCAGCACATCCTACATCGACTTACTTGTATAACTTAAGGTAGTTTTGTTAAGTAATTTTATTGACCTTGTTCCAACTGCTTTAAAGGGTGTGCGTCAGCAGCAGGACTTTCCAGCATTTCCTTAACGTCTTCTATCTCAACTATAAGCTGTTGACCTTCATTGTTTACATCCAAAGGTGCCTTTTCAAGTTGAAGATCAACTGTATTAGCATCCTCATCATCAAAATCTTCGTCAAAATCATCTGCTAAGTCAAAAAGATCATCCGTATCGTCAATTTTTCCATCTCTAATCAAATTATTTCGATACTGTAAAAAAGATTCTCTGGTAAATACATAAGGATCCAATGCAGCTTCTTCAATAAAATTTAGTTCACTATCGGCATTAGCTCGTGTATTTAAGGCATTTAATAACTGTACGGGAGCTCCAATATAAGTAGCAGGATTTGCAGCTGCATCAAAAATACCTCCAGGAATACCTCTACTGGTTGTTGGGCCTAATAATGGCAAAACTAAATAAGGCCCAGGGGAAACGCCCCAAACAGCAAGTGTTTGGGCAAAATCTTCATTATTTTGTTCTAGCCCAATTTCTTCTGCAACATCAAATAAGCCCAATATTCCAACTGTTGAGTTGATTAGAAACCGTCCAGTATCCTCAACTCCTTGTTGTCCTTTACCTTGCATAAAATCATTTAAAACAACATTGATGCCTCTGAGGTTATCAAAAAAATTAGAAACCCCTGTTTGTACAAAACGAGGTGTTACCCATGTATAGGCATCAGAAATAGGTTCTGCAACATAAGTATCTACCGTTTCATTAAAACCAAACATACTCCGGTTAAACTGTTCATAAGGGTCAACTTCAACCACCTCATCTTCAACAACTTGTTGAGTGGTACAACCAGATAACAATAGCATTACGGCAATACAAGAGAGTAAAAATAACGATGATAAGTTTTTTGCTTGCAAAGCTGTCTGCATAGAGTTGATCCTACTTAATTTATTTAGTGTAATTATCAATTTTTTTGTTAATAATTGCAATTAATGTGTTAAATCCATCCTTAGCATTTAGAATACGCCGGTATTCAGATCGCCTAGTTGCCAAGTCACTCACGCCATCCGCTGCAATATTATAAATTTGCCACCCAGTAGAATTCTTTTTTAAAGCATAGTCAAATGTGACTTTTTTGCGCTTTCCTTCTGGAATATTTAATATACTTCTAACAACAATATTACCTTTTTTTGTTGTATGTTCAGACACATAAACAAAATATTCATTAGCATATGCATTAAAATTAAAGGCATAAGTAGATACAATAAAATTAGTAAATACATCTGTTAACAATGCCTTCTGCTCAGCTGAAAAACTATTCCATTTTTTACTTCCAACAATAGTTCTAAGACTTTTAAGCACATCATGACTGGCTAATATAGCTTGTTTCAAATATTGGTGGCGTTGTTCAAAGCTTAATGAGTCACCTTGCTTCATAGCATCAATGAGCACAGCTTGGAAGTCAGTAACAACCTTTTTAGCAGAACTAGTCTCTTCAGTTACGGGTGTTAGCACACCCTTTTCACTTGGTTCTGCATTTAAACCTGCCACCCAGCAAGCAAGAATAATAAAGCAAAAACGCATCTTAACTTTTTTTAGCTTATTCAAAACATAACTCCTAAATGCTTATTATTTAGTTCCCAGTCTATAGGGGCTTTAATCTATTAAGATTCCACTTTGACAGGAATATCAGAAAGAGTGTTAGTTTTTTTGGAATCTTTACTATCTGGTGCTGTAACCTCAACCATTTCCCCTGTCGTTTTAGGACCTTTTAAGGAAACCATCAGACCTTTTAATGGATTAGATAACATATCTTCCACTGCAGTTGCTTCATAACCACAATGCGCCATACAATTAGTACATTTAGGGTTATTGACATTGCCATATTTTTCCCAAGGCGTTGTATCCATTAATTCTTGAAATGTATCAACATTGCCTTCATCAGCTAATAAATAACAAGGTTTTTGCCACCCAAATACATTACGGGTTGGGTTACCCCAAGGTGTACATTCATAGTCTTGGTTTCCCGCTAAAAAATCTAGATATAAAGAAGAGTGATTTAACTTCCACTTTTTCTTTTTGCCAATTGCAAAAATACCTCTGAACAATTCCTTAACATCTTTACCTTTGATAAAAACATCTTGTTTTGGTGCATGTTCATAACTAAAACCAGGTGCAATAGTAACGCCTTCTACCCCTAACTCTGTTACATAATCTAGGAATTCAGCAACTTCCTCAGCATTTTCACCTTGAAACAAAGTACAGTTAACATTAACTCTAAAGCCTTTTCCTAAAGCTAGTTTGATCGCTTCAACAGCAATATCAAAGACCCCTGTTTGACAAACAGAATCATCATGTCTGTCTTTAAGGCCATCAAGGTGTATAGAAAAAGTTAAATACGGTGATGGAGTGTAATCTTTAATTTTTTTCTTAAGCAATAAAGCGTTAGTACATAAGTATACAAACTTCTTTTTAGCCACAATACCTTCAACTATCTGAGGCATTTCTTTATGAATTAAAGGCTCGCCACCAGGAATTGAAACCATAGGCGCATCACACTCATCAACAGCATCCAAGCACTCTTGTACTGTCAGTCGCTTATCCAAAATATCATC
Source organism: Methylomonas sp. (assembly GCA_026988195.1). GTDB lineage: Bacteria > Pseudomonadota > Gammaproteobacteria > Methylococcales > Methylomonadaceae > QPIN01. The sequence continues at coordinate 2,688 of JALSLS010000491.1, read as the reverse complement.
AGGATGATCGATTTTACCACAGCCTGCACAAGCTAAATTACAACGGTATAAAGGCTCAAGCATAAGAACGAGTGGGTACTTTTTCACGCCTTTTAACTTTTGTTTGATTAAATAACTTCCAACTGCCAGTTGCTGACGTAAAGGAACACTCATATTAGCTTCTCCAAAGATCACAAAACAAAAAAAATACAAAATATACTATAAAATGTCGCTACTCTAGGAGACTGTCCAAGAATAGAAGCCGTAGTAGGTTCTTTATTCTTGGACAGTCTCCTATAAAGTTAAGCAAAGGAAAAAGATACCTTTGAAATCATCATATAGATTACAATTACCCAGTAGAATACTATCTTTTTTGAACAGAAACCACCAAAACAATACAAAAAAAACAACAAATTCCAATTTTTTACTGTTATTTTATCTACCCTAGTAAATGTAACTTTGCCATTCATTCCTTTAATTTAAGCTAACAAAGCAACATAGGCTATTAATATTAATAACATTTCAATAGAAAAATAAATCTAAAACGCCACTAAAATCCCTCTAAAAACCAAGAAAAAAATATTACACTAAAAACAACATTACTTTGCAAATCGACAACAAAACGTCTATTATTAACCATCACTTTGATTAACGCACTTTTGTTATGACTATGAACGGATCTCAAATATCCATTAACAACCCAAAATCCCTCATTAATTTAGCTGATGCAGACCTTCAGGCTATTTTACTTGAAGGTGTATCTCGTACTTTTGCGCTAACCATCCCTCAATTACCAGGCGATCTTCACCCTGCCGTTGCTAACGCCTACTTACTATGCAGAATTGTTGATACCATTGAAGATGAAGTCTCCCTAAATGCAGAACAAAAAAAATATTTTTGCACTGCTTTTATAGATATTGTTAACACTGGGAATAATGCAGCTGCTTTTGCTAAAGAGCTTGCCCCTTTGCTTTCTGAGCAAACAATTCCTGCTGAACATACCCTTATACACCTTATCCCTAGAGTTATTGAGATCACTCATTCTTTTGACCCAGCTCAAATTGAAGCGCTTGCAGCTTGTGTAGAAACAATGGCCAAAGGAATGCCTATCTTCCAAGCCTTAGACTTACATGCGGGCTTAAAAACCATGGCAGACATGGATGATTACTGCTATTACGTTGCAGGGTGTGTTGGTGAAATGCTGGCAAAACTATTTTGCCACTATTCTGACGAGATTAAACAACACGAAGAGGAGCTATTAAAATTATCAGTTTCTTTTGGGCAAGGTTTACAAATGACAAATATCTTAAAAGATATTTGGGATGATGCCCAACGTGGTGTTTGTTGGCTACCTCAAGATATTTTCACTGAAACAGGTTTCGATTTAAAAAATTTAACACCCGAAACCGATGATGAAAATTTTCGAAAAGGTTTAGAGCATTTAATCAATATTGCTCAAGAGCATCTTCATAATGCGCTTAGATATACTCAGCTTTTACCTGCCCATGAAACAGGCATTAGAAATTTTTGCTTATGGGCTTTAGGTATGGCAGTGCTTACTTTGAAGAATATAAAAAACAATCTTAGCTTTAATAACTCAGATCAAGTAAAAATAACTCGAAAAGACGTTAAAAAGACAATTTTTATTTGTAAAGCAACCGCTCGCAGTAATATGCTTTTATCTATAATCTTTAACGTTAGTAGTAAGTCCTTAAAAACACCTGATTGGACTTATTCTGAACAGATAACTGAGGAATAACAAAATCTCCATGTTTAATGAAGTAGGAAACCATACGGATATCAGCGAATCACGCCACAGCTCAACACTTATGCCTGAAAAACCAAGTAAACTTGATGTAGCAATAGATAAAGCTCAAGGTAAACTCAGAAGCTTACAAAACCCAGATGGCTATTGGGTTTTTGAATTAGAAGCTGACTGCACCATTCCTGCTGAATACATAATGATGATGCATTATCTTGATGATATTGACGATGTATTACAGGAAAAAATGGCTGTCTATTTACGCTCAAAACAATCAGATCAAGGGCACTACCCTCTATTCCCTGGTGGCGAAGGGGATATAAGTTGTAGCACAAAAGTCTATTATGCTCTAAAAATGGCTGGGGACTCTATTGATGCGCCTCATATGGAAAAACTACGTCACTATATTTTAAGCCAAGGTGGCGCTGCTAAAGCGAATGTTTTTACCCGCATTGCCTTAGCCACTTTTGAACAACTTCCTTGGCGTGGCGTACCGTATATTCCTGTTGAGATTATGCTGCTCCCTAAATGGTTTCCATTTCATTTAGATAAAGTATCCTATTGGTCTCGTACGGTTATGGTGCCCTTATTTATTCTTTGCACCTTAAAAGCAACGGCAAAAAACCCTAACAAGGTAAGTGTACGAGAACTTTTTCTTATCGCACCCGACAAAGAAAAACATTACTTCCCTGAACGCACCTTTCTGAATAAGATATTTCTAGGTTTAGACAAACTGGGTCGCATAACACGTCCACTTATTCCTAACAAAGTACATCAGTTAGCTACTGATAAAGCTGTCGCGTGGTTTACTGAACGCCTGAATGGAGAAGATGGCTTAGGCGGAATTTTTCCTGCCATGGTATATGCTTATGAGGCTTTATTACTTTTAGACTACCCAAAAGACCATGAGTACGTTGTTATTGCTCGCAAAGCAATAGACAAGCTTT
>JALSLS010000490.1 GCA_026988195.1 Methylomonas sp. | reverse complement strand
CCATAATAAGGACTATTATGCGGTTTTTAATGGAGCCAGCAATAATGGAACCAATCATTTTTTATCTCCTTGTGTTTTATGATTCATACCTTCATGATCCATACCTTCATGATCCATGCCTTCATGATCCATGCCTTCATGGCTCATGTCTTTATGATTCATGTCTTCATGGTTCATGCCTTTATGATCCATACCTTCATAATTCATGTCTTTAGTATTTATATTGTTAATATCCAAAGAAGTATCATTGGTACGGTCTGACTTTCCTCCTTCAATATCATCTAACATTTTAGCGGTTGCTTCACGCAATTTTGATTCTGAATCGATTAAGAATTGTGCTGAGGTAACGACTTTTTCATCCTCTTTAAGGCCTTGAAGTACAATGACTTTTCCATGAGATGACAAGCCTAAAGTAACCAGTCTCGGTTCAAATTTACCCGGCTCACGCACCACAAACACCTGATTACGAGAGCCGGAACGAATAACGGCTTCAGAGGGAATAATGATGACATTTTTTTGTTTATCCGAAAAAATAGTGACCTCAGCAAACATTTCTGGTTTTAACAATAAATCTGCGTTATCAAAGACTAAGCGAACTTTAATGGTACGTGTTTTAGCCTCAGCATAAGGGTAGATGTAAGCCAAATGTCCCTTAAAGGTTTTACCTGGAATACCGGCCAATTGCATTTCAACGGGATCACCTTCTTTAACCCAAGGAAGCTCATATTCATAAATATCCGCATAAACCCAGATTTTGCGTAAATCAGCAATCATATAAATTTCAGTGGTGGGTGTGACAAACTGCCCCTCTCGGGCACCAATTTTCATAATGATACCCGCTTCAGGCGCATGGATATGCAGGCTTTTTTTAACTTTATGGCTACGATATAATTCGCGTAATTGATGCTCAGGAACATCCAGTAACTTTAACCGTTCCCTAGAGCTTTTAACCAGATCTTCAGCGCCTTGACGAATATCTTTAATCGGGCTTTTTTCCAGTGCTTTCAGGTTATTTAAAGCAAGAATATATTCTTGCTGACTAGCGACTAATTGCGGTGAGTAAATACTTAATAAATCAGTATTCTTTTTCACCCATTGGCCTGTTTTATCAACATGCATATTTTCGATCCAACCCTCAGTTTTTGGGTGTAGGTGAACCATGCGTTCTTCATCATAAGCGACTCTGCCGACAGCGCGTACACGATGAGACAGGCTGGATTTAATGGCTTTGGTAGTACGGACACCGATGTTCTGTACGGTAACACCATCAATTTTAACAGTACCTGCAATATCATCACTTTCTTCTGCATAGACAGCGATATAATCCATACCCATAGCGTCTTTAGCAGGTGTAGGTGAGGTAACAGACGGATTCATTGGGCTGCGGTAAAAGAGTATTTTGCGGTTTTTAGGTTTATCTGATTCTGCATACACAGGAACATAATCCATGCCCATAGCATCTTTAGCAGGAACGGGCGATGTGACTGTAGGGTTCATTGGACTGCGATAAAATAGAATTTTTCTATCCATTGAGCCTGTCGCAGGCTGACCTTCAACTTGTTTTGAACCAGCGAACCAATAGCCACCTACTAATCCAGTGACCAACATTATAGGTGCAATAATCAATAAAGACTTATTCATAGATTTCTTCCTTGCCGACCACGGCAGTCAATTGTGCTAAAGCCTGGTTGGCTTGTGTTAACGCCTTCCAGTATTGGGTTTCATAGTTATATAAAGTGATTTGACTACGCACCAGATTTAAAAAATCAACCTTGTTGACTTGATAACCTGCCAACATGGAAGCAACCGTTTGTCTTGCTTGAGGGATAATGCCGCTTTTAAACAGGACGACCTGATTTTTAGTTTGATGAAACTCACTATAGGCCGTTGATATTTCAGCACGTACATTATTCCATTGATCTTGCAGGGCATAGCGTTGTTGCATCAGTTCACGGCTACGTTGAGTTACCGCTTTTTGCTGTTTAGTTGCTGCAAAAATAGGTATATTCATACTCAATTTTAAGCTGAGAAAGTCAGCGCGTTCTTGCCCTGCTAATGTGTCATTACGACCACCATAAAAAGCCCCAACTTTAAAATCAGGGAAATAATCTTTTTTAGCCAGATCAAGTCGGGATTGTGCCGCATGAATAGACTCACGTCTGGAAGCCAGTAGCGCGCGATAGCTTTCAGCCTGTTCAAATAACAGTGATTCAGCTTGTAGGGTAGGGAGGTCTTCTTGAGTTTTCTTGGGGATTTGCAATGCTTGATTTGCAGCTTGATCAAGTAAAGCATTCAATTGTGCTTTGACTTTATATATCGCACCCGTTAAGCGGATTTCAGTATCTAATAATTTAGAGAGTTCCAGTTGGGCGAGTAGCACGTCCTGCTGTAATCCTTCGCCCACTTCATATTTTGTTTGTGCAATTTTAACGAATTGACGTAATAGATTCTGGTTGGCGATGATAATTTCTAAAGCCCTGTCCAGATAAAAGTGTGCCCACCAGGTCTTTTTAACATCACGTAATAGACGGAAACGAGCTTCTGTTACATCGTAGGTTGCCGCTTCTGCCTGATAAGTGGCAGCCTGTTCACGCAAAGCGAGCTTGCCGAAGAAAGGAATTGCCTGAGAAATACCACCCTGCATTTGGGTCATATTTTCCTGGCGAGTGTCGAAGCTGTTGACAGGCAGGTTTAAAGCGTTAAAACTAATCACCGGATCGGGCAAACTGCCGACCTGTGACGGGATAGTTGCCATAGCTTCAGAACGTGCCTGAATTTGTGCCAAGCTGGGATTGTCTTGGACTGCAATATCAAGCGCAGATTGCAGCGTTAATAAATGAGCTTGTTCCGCGTTTACGATGCTGGATAAAACCAGCAATATAAAAAATGCGGTGGTTTTGTTGGGTAAAATCATAAGATCCTCTTACACAAGGGAAGTAAAAACTGGCATAACCAGTCTGTGTATTGAGAGGAGTGTATACAAGCTGTAGGATGTGCTGAGGCACGAAGCGCATCAGCAAAGTGATCGTTTTTGATTGAAGCACGTCAACGATGCGCTCGGCAACTGCTCCTCGGTAACTGCTCCTGCGTTACTCTACCTACGGGCTTCCTGCCCTAGTGCGTTGCTCTACTACACACCATCCGTGGTGCTCTTCGTACCTCAGCACATCCTACTTAGGGTATACAAATCCTCGGTTAGAGGATGACTATCGGGGGTCTTAGCTCAGAAGGTAAAACGGTATTATAGGGTGAAGTGTATTCAAAAAATGAATAATAGGGAGAGCTAACAGTGTTTAATGTAGGTGCAGAAGAAGTCATGCCATAACCACCACAGACATGAATAGTACAGCTACCACTAGTATGGCAGTCCATATCAACTTGGTCGTTCTGAACAACCCCTGTAAGCATTTTTTTATGCCCTAAATGCATCGCATCATCGGTTGATAAAGTAACAGAAGATAGATGGTTATCAGACAAGTGACCAGACATATCCATCCCTGCACAATGGTCAAACGCCGAAGCAATGGGCGTTATCAACATCATTAGGATAAGTAAAATTGATAGGTCTGATTTTTTCATTAGTTTAAGTTATTTGAAAATTTCTATTTTTAGAATAAGCTAATTGAGAATTGTTGTCAATTAAGACGACGGTAGTTTTTAAAAAGCTTGTTTGATTTTTTTCCTCTTTTGATGGGTAATAAGGGACAGACTAGGTTTTTGTGGAGGAAACGCGACCTCGCTATTATTTTCATCTCCCTAATCCTGCATTAAAAATAACTCTGCGTTCAAAACAGAAAGGCTGCTTTTGATAAACGTCTTATCATTACTAATAATCAAGTCACAAGCTGATTTTTTCGCCAAAATATATTGTAAATTATCCTCTAAATCATGGTTCTCCAGCTTTAGTGCTTTAAGTATATCTCCATTATCAGCACCCACAATAACAAAATTATTTTCAATAAAATGTAAAAAATCACGAACTTTCTGTATTTGTTTTTTTGCTACATAGTCAATATTTAAAATTGAAATATCGGCGACGTAGCCGTCATGTTCTCCATCTAGTATGGATTGAATAATCTGCTTGGCATAGATACAATTCTCCCGCTCAAATAATATATCCATAAAGATATTGGTATCTAAAAATAGTTTCATTTGATTATTGCATTGTACCTTGCGTCCTCTGTTTTAAACTCATCTGATAACAAACCAACAAACTGATCCAGCTCTATGTTCTCTTTGGGAGCGCTATTTTCTTTTTTTGAAACCAGCTTTTCATAGAGATTGTACGGCATCAAAACAGCTTTTTTAATATGACTTTTTTTATCTATAATAGTGGTTACCTCTAAATCTGATAAAAGAGAAGTAAACTGTTTTTGTGCTTGAGATACGCTTAATTCCTTCATTTTAGCCCCTTATATAAGTACATAAACATTATATATGTATATGATATATTAAACGATGTGCTCATTCAACTTTCTGCTAATAAGAGGGGTAGGTATATTATTTATTACTGCCTCTAAAACAGAAAACTCTATTGATAACAATTTAAACGAGAATCATTGTCAATAAATTTTTTCATTCGCCTTATAGAAAATTTAGTTGAACTTTTATTGATTCTTGTTATCATCTACTGCATGAAACGAGTGAGTATTTATTTTTTAGCATTTTTGACTTTTTGGATGTCTACCTGGATGGTGACGGATATTCATGACTGGTCAGTTGCGGATGCAGATCAGGCTCACCCTGTTTTTTCTATGCAACAATCTCACTTTGACTCTGCTATTCAAACAGTTGCAGAGGATCATAATTCGCACTGTGGAGTTTGCAGTTATGACCATGGCGGACACATGGGACAAACACTTGCAAGCAACGCTTTTGTAGTAAAGAATATTCCTGTACAAAACACTATCAATTCCCCTCTTCCACCTGATTTCTGGTACTCCAGAGACACCCTACCTAAGTTACGACCTCCTATTGCCTAAACGCTTAGGCGTTTGATGGATAAGGAATATTGGACTGCTATTTAAGTATAAGTAGGATGTGCTGACTATAGGAAGCGCATCACACAAAGCGATGCGCTCGGCAACTGCTAGTGCGTTGTTCTACTTTACACACCATCCATGGTGTTATTCGTGCCTCAGTACATCCTACAACTTAATGATGCTGGAAAAAACCCAGTCTCTTATCCTGTTCTAACGCCTTTTCTATTTCATTTCTCAGGTTTTACTTGAGATTATATGTTTTCAGATTAGGAGGTTCAATGAACCCACTCGTAAAAAACCATCATACTTCGCGCAAGATACTCTCGCTAACGATTTTAGGGAGTTGTTTAGCTTTTCCTCCTGCGTATGCAGATAAAACGACACAGCCCTCGGCTGCCTTATTAGCTGTTAAAGAACCAACAACTGAGTTGGTTTTATCTCAGGCACTTGCGCTGGCACTAACAGGCAGCCCTAAACTTGCGGCTTTTTCTCAAGAAATTCGTGCCCGTGAGGCGGCTACTTTACAGGCAAATCTATTACCTAACCCTACTTTTGGCGTGCAAGCTTCAAATTTTGCTAATAATAAATTAAAGGGGCCAGATGGTGATGCTATTACCTTAAATCTAAGTCAGTTGGTTGAGC
>JALSLS010000489.1 GCA_026988195.1 Methylomonas sp. | reverse complement strand
ACTTGTCTTTTTGTCCGTCTTCTGCGTTGTATAAATAGTTGCGTAGCTTGCTATGCGCCTATTTATACGTCTTGAATACGAACAAAAATCCTGCGTCAGTTGCCTAAGTTATTCCGTGCGCGTTCCTAAGCTGCTTTTTTTACTGATTTTTTGGCAACTTTTTTGGCTGATTTTTTATTGCTGGCTTTTTTGTTTAAAATAGCTTTTGTTGCTTTTTTGATGACAGACTTAGCATTCTTTTTAGCGATTGCTTTTTTAGCGACTGCTTTTTTAGTGATTTTTTTAGCAACTTTAAGGGCTACTTTTTTCTTAATTACTTTTGACATGTTTTTTCCTTAGTAGATGTAAATAAAAAAATAACTTACTAATAGTAATAAGTTATAACTATAATATATATTATTACCAATATGGTCAACAAATTCTAAGGGATTAGGTATAAAATATAGGGAATTAATATATTTTTGGAGAGGGTATGAGTTTTATCGAGTTTAAAAAACTATTGCTTGATGCGGAAATCAGTCTACCAAAGTTCAGTAAGCTTATTAAAGTTAGCGATAAAAACTTACAGTCTTATAAGAAAAAAGATGAAGTGCCTAATACCATAGCGGTCATTGCACGGTGCTTTGCTGAGATGAATAAAGTGGATATAGATTACCGAACATTGATTGATGACTTGGATTTAAAAGCGAAAGTTAAAAAAGGGGCTGGATTTGCAAATAAGAATAAAGTTGAATCGGTGGGTTCTTGATTACTTTATAATATGGCGCTCATATATTTATTGCAAGTTACCTTACAGCTTGCATACTCATAAAACACTTCACCCATAATGAAAAAAATATTTAATAAAAGCTTCTTTACAAATTTTATAGCCATTGCAATTATTGCAGCAGGTTTTTTTAGTCCTGTTTACCCTGAATTGATTAAATCTATTGGTTTCTTTGCTTTATCTGGAGCGGTTACTAACTGGATTGCAATTCATATGTTGTTTGAGAAAATACCTTTTTTATATGGGTCAGGTGTTATTCCAAATCGTTTTGAAGAGTTTAAATTGTCGATTAAAGATTTGATGATGAATCAATTTTTTACGGTCGAGAATATTGAGCAATTTATTCAGACGGAAGAAAAACAGGCAGGAAAACTCCTTGATATTGGACCATTAATGGAAGTTATTGATTACGACAAAATATTTGCAGGTTTGATATCTTCAATTATGGAATCATCATTTGGTGATATGTTACAAATGATGGGAGGTGAGGCGGCATTACTGCCTTTGAAAGAACCTTTCACCGAAAAAATGAAAGCCACTTTAGTTGAAATGGTTGAGTCAGATAAGTTTAGTGCGGCCTTAGAGCAGAGTTTAGATGCTCATAAAATTGGCGAAGACATTATTAGTAAAGTAGAGATAGTTATTGATAAACGCCTGAGTGAATTAACCCCTCAGCTGGTTAAAGAAATGGTGCAAGATATTATTCGTCAACATCTAGGATGGCTAGTGGTTTGGGGTGGTGTGTTTGGTGGTCTTATTGGTGCTGGTTTCAGCTTCGTATAAAAAGATATATTTCTTAACAGGTAGCGAATAAATGGAAAGCGTCCAATTAGCATTTGAGGAATATGGTGATCTAAAAAACAAGCCTTTAATACTTTTACATGGCTTTTTTGCATCCTCACGGAACTGGCGACAAATGGCTAAACAATTAGCTAAAATTTACCATGTCTATGTTTTAGATATGCGTAACCATGGTTTGTCACCTCATGCTGCTGAAATGGATTATCCATTGATGGCTGAAGATTTAAAATGTTTTATGGATTCCCATCAATTACAAAAAGCCAATATTTTAGGCCACAGTATGGGCGGGAAGGTGGCTATGTGGTTTGCTTTAAACCACCCTGAAAGAGTCCACAAATTACTGGTAGCTGATATATCCCCGGTTAGTTATCATCATAGTTTTGATAAAACTATTAATGCCTTAATGCAGCTCCCCTTAGACCAAATAAGCAATAGAAAACAGGCGGATGATTTTTTACAGCCTTTTATACCTGAGCTAGCGTATCGCCAGTTTTTATTGCAAAACATACAGCTAAAAAATGGGCAATATAGTTGGCGTATAGACCTAGAGGTGTTTTACCGTACAGCAGATAAGATCATTGCTTTTCCAAAACTAGAGAGCATCAAACCCTATTTAGGAGAGGTTCTTTTTTTGATGGGGGAAAACTCAACTTATTTAGATGAACCTGCAATCAAGACAAGTTTTCCTGAGGCTAAAATATCTATTATAAAAGGTGCAAACCACTGGTTGCATATTGATAAACCCGCTGAATTTTTAGAAAGTGTGATTAACTTTGTGTAGAAAAAGGTAACTACTTTAGAAAGCTACAGGCAAAAAAAAGGAGGATTATTACAACCCTCCTTTCGTAACCGTTCACACCTCCCCCTTTGAAAAAGGGGGATTGAGGGGGATTTGTCTAATAAAATCTCCCCTAACCCCTCTTTTCTAAAGAGGGGGCTAAATGGGTTATCTTCTTTCCGATTCAGCAATCATTTGATTGTTATACTTCGCGCGGTCACGACTGCGGATTTCTAACCGCTGAGTTTTTGCCAATAGCTGCGTTGCTGAAACAGTTGCGTAGCTTGCTATGCGCCTGTTTCAGCAACGCAGCTATTGGCAAAAATCAGCAGCTTATAAATTCCGCACCCGTGACCGCGCGAAGTATAATTACATATCGGTTCTTTTGTAAACAACGCGACGGTTATGAGCTCTACCTGCTTCAGTCTCGTTTGAAGCAACTGGCTGAGATTCGCCAAAACCTTTAGTTGTTAAGCGAGAAGGTGCAATACCATTGTTAACAAGGTGTTGTTTAACTGCTTGAGCTCTGCTTATAGATAACGATTGGTTGTATGATTCAGAACCACGGCTATCAGTATGTCCTTGGATTTCTACAGTTAAGCTAGGATTCTGTTTTAATACAAGAATTGCATTATCAAATAAATTCTTGTATTCAGCTTTTATAGTCGATTTATCAAAGTCGAATAGAATACCATGGAATGCCCAGCAGCCGTCTCTATCAACAATGGCACCTTTTGGAGTGTTAGGGCACTTGTCTTTACTATCTATAACGCCATCACCATCGGAATCATTTGGTTTAGGTACTACAGGTGTTGTATGGTCAAAAAACACGTTAGTAACAAAGTTCGCCATGCCGCTGCTTGAAGCAATCGCATTAGCCGTTGTAGAGAACCCACAGCCCGAAGCGGCTGTTAAGCCTTCAAGAATAGCTTGTCCTGATTTTTCATCTTCATTACCAACCCAAACAGTATAAACACATAGTTTATTACCGTATGTTGCTTTCAGCGTTTCTATTGCAGGTATTGGTGATACGTCGTAGTTGTGTCCGTCACTAAAAAGGATAACCCCGATATTGCCAGGAGCAGAAGCAAGATCATCATTTGCTGCAGTAAATGCAGACGCGACAGGTGTTCCACCACTAGAGCATTCTAACGAGTTAATTGAACTATTAAAGGTGGCTGGAGAATGGCTTTGAACCGCTTGGTTTAGTTTTGTAAATCCCCAGTCTAGGCATGAGCCATAGCCAAAGCTACGAAGGCCAGAAGATAATGAAATATTAGGAATAGTTTTATTCATCCTATTTAATAGTTCTTTTTCAACTGAAAGTTTTGTAGGGTTTGACTGGCCAGAGAAGCCGGAGCCAAGGTAGGTATTTCCGGTAGATGATGATGAGTCATTAATAACGAAAAAAGTACCCTTTTTTTGTTGTAAGTGACCCGATCGAATTAAGCTGTTTAGATCTTTTGCTTGAAAAGGTTCGAATGTACTAATGGATTGAGTAGCACAGCCAGATAAAGCCACTGCGGCTATTGTTGTAACTGTTAATAAGGTTTTTTTCATATTAAATTTTCCTTAACGTTTTGGTTGGGTGTAACTAGTGAAAATTTACCAGCTATTTAGAATATTAGCAAATTAATAAATTTAAGCATGTTTTTATTAACCTAAGCTGAACTAGGCATTAAATTTGATCTGTGTTGCTGTTTTAATCGATTCTAATGTTGCATTAATAATTTTGCAGTTAGTTTTTGCATCATCAAGAGATAATAAAACTTTCTTATTGTTTAGGATGCAATCGCTAAAATGTTCAACTTCTAGTCGGAAGTGATTGGCTAAGGGGAGAGTCTCTTGTTCTTGTTCTCCCGCCTCAGTCCACCAAGAAATAATAGGTGTTTCAGCTTGTTTGGCCCAGACATTGTGACACTTTAACCCACCTTTAGTACCAATAACTTCATATTCTGCACGGCGAGCATGTTCAAAGCCAAAGTCAAAATGGGCGTACTTCCCATCACCAAAATCAATAATACCGTTACAGCTAATATCTGCACCGCTCGCTATATGTTTAGCCATAGCAGTGACTGCAACAGGCTTTTCATTGAAAAAAGGCAGTCTGGCTGCATGAATGGCATAACAACCTATATCCCACATCGCTCCACTGCCATTTTCAATAGTGTTATCAATACGGTATTCACGGGCAGGTTGCATTAAATAAGAAAAACAAGACCTAACTGAGCGCACTTCACCAATTAATCCTGAGTCTATAATTTGTTTTACTCGAGCATGTTGAGGGTGAAAACGATACATAAAACCTTCCATCACAGTAACCTTATGTTTTTGGGCGGCGGTTTCAATGGCTTCAATATCGTCAACAGTCAGTGCCATTGGTTTCTCGCATAGCACATGCTTGCCGTGTTCAATGGCGCGTAACACCCACTCGGCATGCTCTTTATTGGCTAAAGGGATATAGACAGCTTGAATTGAATCATCCTTTAATAGCAATTCAGGATTATCATAAATAATGACGTTTTTTTGTTGGGGGGCATATTTTTCTAAGGTTTCTGCCGCAGCACCTATACGCCTGCTTGCAATAGCAACCAGTTCGCTGTTTTCTGCTTCAACAATGGCGGGCATCAGTTGTTGGTTGATGCGAGCAGCACCGAGTATGCCCCAGCGTAGTTTTGAATTGGTCATCATTAATCCTCAATGTTAGAAATTATTGTAGTAACAGCATTGGTTAATATAGTTAGATCATTGGCTTCTATTATATAAGGTGGCATTAAATAGATTAAATTATTAAAAGGACGAACCCAGACACCCGCTTCAACAAATTGAGGTTGGATTACTTGCATATTAACAGGCTTATGAAGTTCTACCACAGCAATAGCACCTAAAACACGAACATCTTTTACTGGTAAATAGTGGCGGCAGGGTTCTAACTCAGTTTTTAGCTGTTGTTCAATTTGTTTTATTCTTTGTTGCCAAGGTGAATTTAAAAGTAACTTTAAGCTGGCTAGTCCCGCACTACAGGCTAAAGGGTTAGCCATAAAAGTTGGCCCGTGCATAAATATACCAGGCTCGCCTTCGCTGATGGTTTGTGCGATGTGGTGATTGGTTAATGTTGCCGCTAGGGTCATATAGCCTCCCGTCAACGCCTTACCAAGACAAAGAATATCGGGTTCTATGTTTGCATGTTCGCAAGCAAATAGTTTACCAGTACGACCAAACCCTGTTGCTATTTCATCCAGAATTAATAACACATTATATTGATCGCAGAGTGTACGGGTTTGTTTAAGATAATCTGGTGAATAAAAACGCATGCCGCCTGCACCTTGAACGATAGGCTCCAGAATAACCGCT
>JALSLS010000488.1 GCA_026988195.1 Methylomonas sp. | reverse complement strand
CATGCTACAAAAAATAAGAACAAGGCTGCATCATGTTTATCATAGTGGCCTACAGGACAAGCAATTTTTTAAAAATTCCTGTGTTTTGTTAAGTGAATGGCTCATTTTCTTAAGTGAATGCCATTGTGGTGTGGGGAGGGCTGGAGAAAAACTAGCCCTTACCCGATTTATGCATGTTTACCTACTTTCTCAAGACTGTTAAAAAACCACTCTCTAGTTTGGCCGTCATAAGCTACATTTGAATAAACCTCAGAAAAAACAAAATCGCCAACTTGTATAGCTTTTGAATCCAATAAAGATTTTCCTTTCTGATCTATATCAACAATCACAACAAGACTGGTGTTATGAATAACCTCTAGCTCTTTAAGGTCAACTTCTGTTTCATCCATCTCAACCACTTTGTATATATTACGCTTTACAACCGTTTGTACACTTGGATCTTGTGTTGTTGAAAAATTCAGCAAATGAGAAAACATATTCTTTTGTTTCCACGCAATTTCTTCAAAATTTCTAGCATCCATTTGCTTCATAAGCTCATTGCTTAACTCCATAAAATCAGATGCTTTTATGGCCGTTCCAATAATGTTTTTTAACACTTGCTTCAAATTATTTAATACCGTAATTGCATCTATTTTTAATTGGGATTTATCTTTTTGTTTAAAATCCTGATTGTAGTGTAAGCAATCATTTCTTATTTTTCGTATATCATCAAGTAATAGGTAAGAATTTTGATCAATTAGATTTTCATTTTTCTGTAACTTTAAACGATTAAATTGACTAACATCATATGAATCACCTCGGCGATTAACTCCAGTAAGATGATTCTGATGATTGTTTTTTAACGAAAGATATTTTGAAAAGTCCTCTGAAGATACGCCAATTAATGCAATGCATCCTGTATAAAAACCAAGTTCGTATAGGCTTTCTGCTTCTCTAACAAGGTTAATAAATGAGTCAATCTCTTTGAGATAATGGATTTCTTCTATTTCAAATTTCCGTGTTGCAAAATCTTCTTTATTTTCTAGAAACCAGTCTTCTAATACTTTCATATATGCGCTTTTATCTCGTTGCTCGTAATCATTTTTTTTACCAGGCTCAACGATGGCATAATTAAACTTATGAAAATTTATGTACATTTTTAGATACCCTTAAGTGCATAACAGTTTATTAGACGGAATGCAGTAGTATTTGATATAGACCGAATTCCATCTATGTCAAAGTATTCTTATACATTATTTAATGTCAGCGCCATTCTAACATGTTTATGATTACATTTGGCTGGGTAAGCTTTCGAGAGACTCCGGTAAATAACAACGTTCTCCATAAACGGCTAATCAAAGTGGAGTTCATTAGTATAAAGCTGACTTATTTTTTTTGCTCTCTTTGAGTGTCGAGTTTGGCTCCATAGTGGTTCGTTAATAAAGTGAGTTTAATGACTATTCTTTAGGCGAACTTTCTGCACTGCCATATTGCTTTAGTTGTATGTTTTTTTTAATTTCTTGTAGTCGTTTGTTATTAGCTCCAAAATCATAATAGCCTGTTCTAGACGCCGAGCGTAAATGAATGACCTTTTCATCTTGGTCGATTCGAGCTTCTACATCATCAATAAATCCAAAAATAGTAGAGGTAAAAGTAGCTAATAGGTAGTTGCTGGTAATTTCTTGTATTTCTCCGCCTTGCTCTTTAATAACCTGTTGTAATAATGTCCATTCTAGCGGTAGATCTGTACTTGATAGTTTAATGGGACTAATCATTGATGATTCACTACTAACACAGTTGGGTGAGTCAGGGCATGGCTTTAATTTGCCATTAATTAATCCATTGTTAACTATATCTGCTTGAGATGATGGGGTCATGATGGAAAATAAACCCATAATTATGGCTGATATTTTAAATTTATTGAGCATGGTTTGAGCCTAGTAAAGTGGGGGGGACTTTGATTTTTGAGTGGTGATTGTGGCTGAGCAGTAAGTTCAAGGAATCAGCCAGCTTGAAATTGCCAATCATAATATTAAGTTGGCTGGCTCCATGAATATTCATGTTTTAGGCTTGCCCAGCTAGCGTTTGTTAACTGGGCAAGGGTTCGTGATTACATCATGTCAAAACGATCTAATTTCATGACCTTAACCCATGCATCAACAAAGTCATTAATAAATTTCTCTTTTGAGTCATTAAATGCATAGACTTCAGCAACAGCACGCAATTCGGAGTTTGACCCGAAAATAAGATCGACAGGTGTGGCAGTCCATTTTGCCTTGCCTGTCTGACGATCAAGTCCTTGATAAATACCCTTAGCTTTAGCTGATTTTGACCATTTTGTGGACATATCAAGTAAATTTACAAAGAAATCGTTGCTTAATGTACCTGGCTTATTGGTTAACACACCATTTAAAGAGCCATCAACATTGGTATTCAATGTTCTCATTCCGCCCACTAGCACTGTCATTTCTGGTACTGTTAACGATAGCTTGTTTGCTTTATCAATCAACAGTTCTGCAGGTGAGTGGGTGTTGTTTCTACTAAAGTAGTTGCGAAACCCGTCTGCTGTAGGTTCAAGCACTGCAAAAGAGTTTACATCTGTTTGTGCTTGTGTTGCGTCAGTACGCCCAGGAGTGAACGGAACTTCAATATCGTTACCCGCATCTTTCGCCCCTTTTTCAATCGCTGCAGCGCCGCCTAATACAATAAGATCCGCAAGTGATATTTGCTTATCGGTAGATTTTGTATTGAAGTCTTTTTGGATAGATACCAGTATATTTAATACCTTATCTAACTCTTCGGGACGATTAGCAGCCCAACCTTTCTGTGGGGCTAGGCGAATACGCGCACCGTTGGCACCACCACGCATATCTGTTTCTCGAAAGCTTGAAGCTGATGCCCATGCCGTTCTGACCAATTCGGGTACCGTCAGTCCAGAACTCAAGATTGCCTTTTTTAGATTGCTAACATCACTTGCATTAACTAAGGCGTGAGTAACAGGAGGCACTGGGTCTTGCCAAATAAATATTTCTGCTGGTACATCTGAACCAAGGTAGCGCGTACGAGGCCCCATGTCACGGTGTGTCAGTTTAAACCAAGCTTTAGCAAAAGCAAGGTCAAACGCTTCTGGGTCACTTAGGAATCGCTGTGCAATTTTTTGATAGCTAGGATCAAATTTAAGTGACATATCTGTTGTAAACATCATAGGCGCATGACGTTTAGATGAGTCGTGTGCATCAGGCACAAATTTTACTTCACCGGCATTCTTAGGAATCCATTGTGTTGCACCCGCTGGGCTTTTTGTTTTTACCCACTCCAAATTAAATAGGTTATCCAGATAATTCATACTCCATGCGGTTGGCGTTATCGTCCAAGCACCTTCTAAACCACTCGATATGGTGTCGGCACCTTTACCTGTGCCACATTTGTTGGTCCAACCTAAGCCTTGTTCTTCAATCTCTGCAGCGGCAGGTTCTGCTCCAACACATTTTTCAGGGTTATGAGCACCATGCGCTTTACCAAGCGTGTGTCCTCCAGCAATTAAAGCGACCGTTTCTTCATCATTCATCCCCATACGAGAAAAGGTTGTACGAATATCGTGTGCTGCTAACAGTGGATCAGGCTTGCCGCCTGGACCTTCTGGATTAACATAAATAAGCCCCATTTGAACAGCAGCTAATGGTTTGTCCAGCTTTCTGTCTCCATGGTAGCGGTTTGCATCAGATAGGAACTTTTTTTCTTGACCCCAGTTAACCAGCTCAGTTTCCCAATCATCTTCACGGCCACCAGCAAAACCGATGGTTTTAAAGCCCATTGAGTCAAGGGCTACAGTGCCTGTTAAGACCATGAGGTCACCCCATGAAATTTTATTGCCATATTTTTGTTTAATTGGCAAAAGTAGGCGACGAGCCTTATCTAAGTTGACATTATCAGGCCAGCTATTAAGTGGTTCAAACCGTTGTTGAGCGCCTGATGCACCGCCTCGTCCATCAAATATACGGTATACACCGGCACTGTGCCAAGCCATGCGGATAAAAAAGGGTCCATAGTTGCCAAAGTCGGCCGGCCACCAGTCTTGTGATGTGGTCATAACCTTTTTAAGATCTTTTTTTAAGGCATCAAGGTCAAGTGTTTTGAATTGTTCGGCATAATTAAAATTCGCACCCAGCGGGTTAGATTCAACAGAATGTTGACGAAGGGGGGCAAGGTTTACTTTATCAGGCCACCAAAAATTGTTTGTTTTTGCTCTGGTATCCATACTGAGCTTTGCTTCACTTTTTAGAGGTGGTGTTGTTGAACAGCCAGCCATTGCCAATGCAGCAATGAGGTAAGTCAGTTTTAATTTCATATTATTCTCCTATTTGAGCATATTTTTTCAGCTGAAAAGACTAGATATTTACGCTGAAAGCACTTTAATCTTCATTTAAATATTAGTCATAGTCACTACCTTAATATGGGTAGAGATTACAAATGAAGATGTTTAAACGATCCCTTTACAAAGCTAATCAAGTTCTCGTTCAGTTCTTGGTCAGTTTACCTTTGACAGTAGAAGGTTGGAAATTGATTGTTACTATGGAAATGATTGATAAAAACTATAGACTAGGTTTACTAGTGAGTATAGCCTGTTTAATCAGAAAAAAATATTGAGATAGATGTGTTTTTGCGCTAGTTTTAGCTAAACCAGCGCAATAGCGGCTAGGAGTCATTTTCAAAAACCTGAAATATGACTTGAAAAAAAAATTAACGCCCCCAAATTTAATTCAATCAAAATTGAAATAATAGGAAATGACTAAACCATGACTGTTGAAGCTAAAAAAGAAACCTTAGGTTTTCAAACTGAAGTAAAGCATCTGTTACATTTGATGATTCATTCTTTATATAGTAATAAAGAGATTTTTTTACGTGAATTGATTTCAAATGGATCTGATGCTGCGGACAAATTACGTTTTGAAGCATTATCTAATGAAAGTCTTTATGAAGGCAATAGTGACTTAGGGATTCGTGTTTCTTTTGATAAAGATGAGCGTACTATCACTGTTTCTGATTCGGGCATCGGTATGACCCGTGAAGAAGTTCAGGATCATATTGGTACTATTGCAAAATCAGGTACTAAGCAGTTTTTTGAAAAAATGACGGGGGATGAAGCTAAAGATAGCGAATTAATTGGTCAGTTTGGGGTGGGTTTTTACTCAGCATTTATTGTTGCAGATAAAGTCACTTTAACAACCCGTAAGGCGGGTGAAAAAGAGGCTGTTCGTTGGGAATCAGCCGGGGAGGGTGACTATACGATTGAAGCTGTTGAAAAAGAAACACGTGGTACAGAAATTGTTTTACACCTTAAAGAAGGTGAAGATGAATTTTTAGACGGTTTTAGATTACGTTCTATCATTAAAAAATTCTCAGACCATATTTCTCTGCCAATTATTATGGATAAGGAAATCCCTGCTGAAACTGATGAAGAAGGTAAGGAAACTGCACCGGCACGTATTGAAGATGAAGTTGTTAATAGTGCTTCTGCATTATGGACACGCTCTAAAGAAGATATTTCTGATGAGGAATACAATGAATTCTATAAGCATGTAGGTCATGATTTTCAAGACCCTTTGACACATGTGCATAGTAAAGTAGAAGGGACTAACGAATACACATTATTACTTTATATTCCTGCTCGTGCTCCTTTTGACATGTGGGACAGAGATGCTAAACATGGTGTGAAACTGTATATCCGTAAAGTTTTTATTACTGATGATGCTGAGCAATTAATGCCACGTTACTTGCGTTTTGTACGCGGGGTGATTGATGCTGATTCATTACCACTAAATGTATCAAGAGAAATTCTACAGCAAAGCAAGCAAATCAGCACTATTAAAG
>JALSLS010000487.1 GCA_026988195.1 Methylomonas sp. | reverse complement strand
CTTGAATAATGGCGAGAATATTGGTTGATACTTCGATTTGGATTGATCATTTGCGTGAGAAAGATGAGCAGTTGATAAGCTTGCTTAAACAAAATCAAGTATTGATGCACCCTATGGTTCGCGGTGAACTGGCTTGTGGCTGTTTGCATAATCGTAATCAACTGTTGAGTTTATTAAAAAACCTGCCACAAGTCCCTGAAGCTACCCATGATGAGGCTTTATATTGTCTTGATAAACATGAACTAATGGGTAAAGGTATTGGTTTTATTGATTTACATCTATTGGCTTCGACTTTTTTGGCAAAAGATTCTTTGCTTTGGACTAGAGATCGTCGCTTGCATAAACTGGCTCTGTCATTAAAGGTCTGCTGGGAACCCTGTCCTTGATTTATTATTTTAGCTTGCGCTTGTTCTCCTGCTATTACATTTCCTATATTAATAAATCCTATTTTCACTAACTGAAAAGCCCGTAGGATGAGGAGAACAAAGTGAACCGCATCTTTCGCGGTTGCTTCGGTTCGTACCTCACCACATCCTACGTATGGAATTTTCCATTCAAATGGAATATGTAATACTGAGCTCGCTTTATCCCTCATAGCTCTTTGCCTTCTGCACTGGCTTTTTTCACTGCCTCAAACATAAAATCCAAGGCTTTATGTTGGGTAAAATTTTGCAGGCATTGTTGGCGAAATTCTTGTTCGGTAGCGTGCTCTTTGGCGCAGATAAAAGCCCACGGTAAAATCAAGGTGTCTTTGATTAAGTCGGCGACATCAAATACAAGTGCTCCGCGTCTGGTTTTTCCGTGCATTACGGCAAATCCATGTGGAATACCTAGCACCCAGAGTGTTGAGGCGGCAAGTCCATAAGCTAAGTAGTTGCCGTGGTTTAAAAAGGCGTTGGCATCGTCTATGCTGTCATGTTGACGTACAAAACCTTTTTGTTTGGTGTTGTTGGCGGCTATTTTATACAACGATTTTGTGAGTTGTGCTTCAGTTAAGAGTAAGTTGGTCACATCTTTGCAATGTACTATTTTTGAGGTAAATAAGTTCAGTGCTTGGCTGATGTTTGGGTCGTCTAGGGTGAAGCCTTCATTTTGTAGGTCTTTGTCTTTTCCCCAGACTTTTTGCATGTATTCGATGCGCTGCTGTTGAAATTGTTTGGCAATTTGTAAACGTTTTTCGGGTTCAAACCAGAAGCTCATCCAGCCTTGCACATATTCTGTAGGGCGGTATTCGCTTTGTGGGGATAACCATTCAACTTCATTTGCAGCAATTAAAGGTGTTCCTCCACTGCCACTAAATCCAATAAGTACACCTGCAGTGGCTAGCATTCTAACGGCGGCTTGGGTGATGGATGTTCCTGTACCTAATAAGATGCAGGTGGTATTGGCGATTGGGATATTCCAATATTGTTTTTCGGTGTCGGCTTCGGTTAAGTAAAGCACTCGGCCATCTTTTTGCATAACACGACATTTATCCAAATAATAAATATTGGCTCGTTTGGAGTGGAGTATGGCTTTTAAATCGGTTAATTGTTCCATTGCTCTTATTTAAATTAAGTTAGTTAAGGGATCAAAATTTAATAAAATTCTGACTCCTAATCGTTATACAAATTTTTGGTAATCTGATTATGGCATTGGTAAAGGACAAAACTTGTCCTAGTCACAATAATATTTTTGGGCTTGTTGTATTTTTGCTTTGATTGCTTGTTTTAAGGATTCGGGTTCGATGACTTCAGCATGGGGTAAGTAGCGCATGATGTCCATAATGAGCTCTTCACTTTTGTGAAAAGGAATCTTGAGTAGGTAGTGGTCGCCTTCCCAGTGACCCTGCTGTTTATCATGCCAATTTTGCATGGATATTTCTTTGGCTATGGGGGATAAAAATCTTAGTTTTGCTATGTTGCTTGCTTTGCCAGAGAAGATGCCGTAACTTTCTGAGAAATGTTCTGTTAAACCAGCTGGGTCTAACATTTCAGCCTTAGTCTCTTTAATACTCACTTTTGAGATTCGGGCAATAGTGAATGTTCTGAGTTGGTTACGTAGGTGACACCAGGCATCAATATACCAATTATCTCGGTAGTAGACTAAAGTTTGGGGGCTAATGATGCGTTCGGTTTTATGTTGTTTAAAGTCGGTATAACAGATATTGAGTTGATAGCCTTTTATTAAGCCTTCACTGATGGTGTAGAGTGTTTTTGAGGGGAGTATTTTTTGGGTAATAGGTAATACTTTAAGCCTTGTTCTGATGGTTTCTCTGTCGATCCCTCTATTTTTTAGTAGTGTACTGATATAGGTATTGATGCGTTGCATTTCTTGGTTGAGAAAGCCGTTGCCAAAGGTTTCTAGTATGGATAGCAACATGATGAGGGAAACGAGTTCACTTTCGTCCATCCATAAACCTGGTAGTTCAAAGTTTCCTTGTTTGTCTGGTGAGTATCGCCAACCATGATATTCAGGAACATACTCTAAAGGTGCATTAAACTCTAGCTGCATTTGTTTGATAGTTCGACTCACCGTTTTAGTACTGCATTCTAACTGTTCAGCTAGGTTGTCTAGTTTTTTAGGTATCCGTTGATTGCTGAACGTTTGGTGCAGCTGCAAAATCCTGTTGAATTTATCCATTATGAGGGGTAGATAAGGGCTTTAGTTTTTCTGTTATTGATTAATAGTAGTGTATTAATCTAATTAATGGGGTTAATGACTCACGATTCTGTCTTTCTGGTTCTTTTTATACATCTAACCAATTTCTGGAAATGATTTTAAAACTGTATCTATTCAGCTTGTGAGTCGATAGTATTGTTGGAGCGTCCGCCCTCGGCAATTGCTCCTGCATTGCTCTACCTACGTGCATAATCTACATGGATGTAGTGAAGGTAATTGATAGTTTCAGAGAAAAGAGCATTATTTTATTCGCGCCGGGGGCGGACGCTCCTACAAAATATTGCACTAGATTATAGCTATATCCTATTAATTTCATCGTTCCCTCGCTCCAGCGTGGGAATGCAGCCTGTGACGCTCCAGCGTCACGGAACGTTGGAGCATGGGATCTATTGGGTGGTTAATTTATTACGAGTTACCTTACCATTGGTGGCAAAATTGTATCTATTCAGTTTGTGAGTCAATAATATTGTAGGAGCGTCCGCCCTCGGCGCGAAGGTAATTGATAGTTTCAGAGAAAAGAGCATTATTTTATTCGCGCCGAGGGCGGACGCTCCTACAAAATATTGCACTAGATTATAGCTATACCCTATTAATTTCATCGTTCCCTCGCTCCAGCGTCACGGAACGTTGGAGCATGGGATCTATTGGGTGGTTAATTAATTACGAGTTACCTTACCATTGGTGGAAAAATTGTATCTATTCAGCTTGTGAGTCAATAATATTGTAGGAGCATCCGCCCTCGGCGCGAAGGTAATTGATAGTTTCAGAGAAAAGAGCTTTATTTTATTCGCGCCGGGGGCGGACGCTCCTACAAAATATTGCACTAAATTATAGCTATACCCTATTAATTTCCCCCCTATTTATCTCAGAACATGTAAAATTGTCCAATTTAAGTTTTTTCAGTGGGTATTCTGTGAGTTTTAGAGGCACAACAATTATTTCTGTTCGCCGTGGCGACAAAGTAGTCATCGGTGGTGATGGTCAGGTTTCTTTAGGCAATACTGTTATGAAAGGTAATGCACGTAAAGTCCGCCGTTTGTATCATGGCAAGGTGATTGCTGGCTTTGCTGGCGCTACAGCTGATGCTTTTACTTTATTTGAACATTTTGAAGGCAAGCTTGAGAAGCATCGTGGCAACTTAACCCGTGCCGCTGTTGAAATGGCTAAAGATTGGCGTACTGATCGCGCCTTACGCAAGCTGGAGGCTTTGTTGCTTATTGCTGATGCTAAAACATCATTACTTTTATCGGGTACGGGTGATGTGATCGAACCTGAGCATGATTTAATGGCGATTGGTTCTGGTGGTACTTTTGCTCAATCAGCGGGTATTGCTCTGCTAGAAAACACTGATTTAAGCGCCCGAGAAATTGTAGAAAAGTCTCTGCATATTGCGGCAGATATCTGCATTTATACTAACCACAACCTCCGTATTGAAGAGTTAGATGCTGAACCAAGTATTGAGAAAGAGTAATTAGAATGAGCCAAATGACACCCAGAGAAATTGTAAGCGAACTAGATAAACATATTATTGGTCAGGCGAGTGCAAAACGTTCCGTTGCTATTGCTTTGCGTAACCGCTGGCGTCGCATGCGCGTTAGTGAAGAGTTGCGTGATGAAATAACCCCTAAAAATATTTTAATGATTGGCCCGACTGGTGTGGGTAAAACTGAAATTGCTCGCCGTTTAGCGCGTTTAGCTAATGCACCGTTTATTAAGATTGAAGCGACTAAGTTTACTGAAGTAGGTTATGTCGGCCGTGATGTTGAATCCATTATCCGTGATTTAGTGGATACTGCAGTAAAAATGCATCGTACAACGGAGATGGAAAAAGTACAAAACCGTGCTGCAGATGCGGCTGAAGAAAAGGTTTTAGACATTTTATTACCTGCCGCTGAAGGCGGGATGATTTCTGATACTGAAGCTTCTACTCGGCAAAAAATGCGTAAAAAATTACGTGAGGGTGACTTTGATGATAAAGAAATTGAGATTGACTTAAAAGCACCTTCAGTAGGTGTTGAGATCATGGCTCCCCCTGGTATGGAGGATATGACTAGCCAATTGCAAGGCATGTTTCAAAACATGAACAGTGGTAAAACTAAAACCAGCAAGATGAAAATTGCTGATGCTTTAAAAGCCTTGCAGGAAGATGAAGCTTCTAAGCTAGTGAATGAAGACGAAATTAAAATGACGGCTGTTGAAGCTGTTGAGCAAAATGGTATTGTGTTTCTTGATGAAATAGATAAAGTGTGTAAACGCTCTGATTTAGGGGGGGGCGGTGGAGAGGTCTCTCGTGAGGGGGTACAACGTGATTTGTTACCTTTAGTTGAAGGCAGTACCGTGAGCACAAAATACGGTATGATCAAAACGGATCATATTTTATTTATCGCTTCAGGGGCTTTTCATTTAACTAAGCCTTCTGATTTGATTCCTGAGTTACAAGGCAGGTTTCCTATTCGCGTTGAATTAAATGCGCTTTCTGCTGATGATTTTGTACGCATTTTAACCGAGCCAGATGCCTCTTTAACTGAGCAATACCAAGCGTTACTTAAAACTGAAGGGGTTGATTTAACTTTTGCTGATGATGGTATTCAGCGTATTGCTGAACTTGGCTGGCAGGTTAATGAGAAAACTGAAAACATTGGGGCAAGAAGACTACACACTATTTTAGAACGTTTATTAGAAGAAATTTCTTTTGAAGCTTCTGATATGGTTGAAAAATCAATTGTTATTGATGCGGCTTATGTTGATGATCATTTAACTGAGTTTGCTGAAGACGAAGATTTAAGTCGATACATTTTATAATATGAGACTTAATGTATCCCCTGCGAATTGCAACCTGACCAATATTGTATTACATCAGGCTTCTCATATACTTGAAGTCAGTTTTGATAATGGTGAGACCTTTCAACTTCCCTGTGAGTACCTGCGTGTATATTCACCTTCTGCTGAAGCATTAGGCCATGCACCAGGACAGGAGGTTCTGCAATTAGATAAAGAAGAGGTTAATATTACAAGTATAAAACCTATTGGTAATTACGGGATAGAACCTAGCTTTTCTGATGGTCATAGCACGGGTATTTATTCCTGGGATATGCTGTATAAATTAGGTGCTGAATACCAGACACTTTGGGCAAATTATCTTGATAAATTACAAACGGCTGGACACACACGCAAAGAGTCGCAACACACACGGTAACAATTATGACAAACGAAAATACAACTCATTTTGGATTCAAACAAGTCGCTACTGACGATAAGGTCAGCATGGTTCGCGGCGTATTTGACTCGGTTGCTAGCAACTACG
This sequence comes from Methylomonas sp., assembly GCA_026988195.1. Classification (GTDB taxonomy): domain Bacteria; phylum Pseudomonadota; class Gammaproteobacteria; order Methylococcales; family Methylomonadaceae; genus QPIN01. The sequence continues at coordinate 23,866 of JALSLS010000487.1, read as the reverse complement.
ATATTATGAATGACCTAATGTCTTTAGGCATTCACCGTATCTGGAAACGTGTTGCCATTCAATTAGCTAATGTAAGAAAAGGCGATCAAATTTTAGATCTAGCGGGAGGGACTGGTGACCTGACCACACTGTTTGAAAAACGTGTTGGCAAAGAGGGTTCTATTGTTTTAGCGGATATTAATTCTGAAATGCTTAGAACTGGCCGAGATCGTTTAATTGATCGTGGTTTAGTCGGAAATATCACATACGCTCAAGTTAATGCTGAGTGCTTACCATTTGCTGATAATACTTTTGATTGTGTTTGTATTGCTTTTGGCTTACGTAATGTAACCGATAAAGATGCTGCGTTACGTTCAATGCTTAGGGTGCTTAAACCGGGTGGTAAAGTTATTGTGTTGGAGTTTTCACACCCTATCGATAAAGTGACTGAAAAAGTTTATGACTTTTATTCTTTTAAACTATTACCCAAAATTGGTAAATTTATTGCTAAAGATGAAGATAGCTACCGATACTTAGCTGAATCAATTCGTATGCATCCTAAACAAGATAAGTTGAAAGAGATGATGGAAGATGCGGGCTTAGAGCGCTGTGAATATTTTAATATGAGCCAAGGGATTGTGGCTGTGCATAGAGGTTATAAAATCTAACTATTAGCAATACAGCATTAAGGGGCGAGGATTTAATAATGCCCAAAAGTATGGCTTCATAGGCGTACTTGAAGGCTACTAATTTAAGAATAAACAGTTTTAAACTGTAGGGTGGGCAATCTTTTCTGCCCACCGTATTGCGGCATTGATGGTGGACAAAAAAAACTGCCCACCCTACTTTTTTGCATGCAGACCTGTCCCGCTTTAAGTTGATAGCTGGAAAACAAGCGCATAGCTAGACTCGGGCATTATTAAATCCTCGCTCCTAAGGTAACTATTCAGCTTGTGAGTAAACAATGATAATGTAGGAGCGTCCGCCCCCTCGGCGCGAAGGTAATTGAAAGTTTTAGGGAAAAGAGCATTATTATAATCGCGCCGTGGGCGGACGCTCCTACAAAACATTGCACTAAAGATGCTGAATAGTTACTCCCTAAGTAAGAAAATAAAATACGTAGCCTTGATGCAGTGAAGCGGAATCAAGGGCTTGCATAAACCTTGATTCCACGTTGTTACATCAAGGCTACAAAACTTAACTTAGGCAACTCGCAATAAATAAACCTCCTCAGCTCCCTTTTTACTAAGAGGGAAACCTTAATTTTAATCCATTTACCTACTCCCAAAAATGATTATTAAACCGTTATTAATCAGCACACTGGAATTAGCTTTAAATCAATACATTGCTTTAGATGAAGATGTCAGCCTATTTCTAAACCCTTTGGTGGGTAAAGTCATAGCCATTAATATCCAGCCATTTAATGAAACAATCTACCTTTGTCCAACAACTGATAATATTCAGGTTCTCGAAACTTATTTACCTGAAGTCGATTCAACTATTAGCGGTACTTTATCGGCTCTTGGTTTAATGGGGTTAAGCAGCACCCCTATGCGATCTATTTTTAATGGTGAGGTTAGCATTACCGGTGACACGGATACTGCCCATAAATTTCAACAGCTTTTTGATAAACTAGATATAGACTTAGAGGAAAAGCTTTCTAGCTTTACCGGTGATATTGTTGCCCATAAAATTGGCAATTTTTTCCGTAGCGGCCAAAACTGGACAGCTGAAAGTATTGAGTCTTTTAAGTTAAATACTAAAGAATTCCTACAAGAAGAAACCCGAGACCTTCCCGCGGGGCCTGAGGCCGATATTTTATATCATCAAATTGATGAAATCCGCTCTGATTTTGACCGCTTATCTGCCCGTATTGACCAGCTAAAACCATAGGTACACATGTGATTCATCCAAAAATATTAATGCGTTTAATCCACATTAACTGGGTCATGATGTACCACGGTTTAGATGAACTGGTACTGAAAACACATTTATTTCGCCCTGTTCGTTATCTTGCTATTTTTTCTCCCAATTACTGGTTAAGAAAACCATCAGAACCCCGTGGCGTAAGAATTCGCAAAACATTGGAAGATCTAGGGCCTATTTACATTAAATTTGGCCAGGCTTTATCTACTCGAAAAGATATTTTGCCTGACGATATTGCCGATGAACTGGTTAAGCTTCAGGATAAGGTTCCGCCTTTTTCAAATGAGCTTGCTATTCAAGTTATTGAGGAACAGTTAGGCGAAAAAGTAACTGCAGCTTTTGCTAAATTTGATGATTCACCTTTAGCTTCTGCCTCTGTCGCTCAAGTTCACACCGCAACACTGCATACTGGTGAAGAAGTTATTGTTAAGGTTTTAAGACCCCATATTGAAAAAAGTATTCATGCTGATATAGGGCTAATGTATGAAGTCGCAAAATTGGCAGAAAAATTTTGGCCCGATGCTAAACGTCTTCGTGCTTTAGAAGTGGTTTCTGAGTTTGAAAAGACTCTATTAGATGAGTTGGATCTAGTCAGAGAAGCGGCTAATGCAGTAAAGCTACGTGATAACTTTAAAGATTCAAATGCGCTTTATATCCCTGAAATTCATTGGAAATTTACCCGTAAAAAAGTATTGGTTATGGAAAGGATCCATGGCATTCCTGTCGGCGAAATTGATTTGTTAAGAGAGAAAGGTGCCAACTTTAAACTGCTTGCTGAGCGTGGAGTTGAAACTTTTTTCACTCAAGTCTTTAGAGATAACTTCTTTCATGCTGATATGCATCCTGGCAATATCTTTGTTGATTTGCCTGATAAATATATTGCTGTTGATTTTGGTATTGTAGGCACTCTAACCCTCTCTGACCAACGCTATTTAGCCGAGAATTTCTTAGCTTTTTTTAATCGTGATTATCGCCGTGTGGCTGATATGCATATTGAATCTGGCTGGGTACCTTCTACTACACGAGTAGAAGACTTTGAGGCAGCTATTCGTAGTGTTTGTGAACCTATCTTTGATAAGCCTTTAAAGGATATTTCATTTGGTTTATTGCTGTTACGCCTTTTTCAGACAGCTAGACGTTTTGATATGGTTGTACAACCACAACTGATATTACTACAAAAAACACTGTTAAATATTGAAGGCTTAGGCCGTCAACTTTACCCTGACTTGGATTTATGGCAAACAGCCAAACCCTTTTTAGAAAATTGGTTTCATGAACGTATTGGACCTAAAGCAAAAATCAAACAAGCGCTGAAACAATTCCCTCAAATTGCTGAGCATTTCCCTGAGATGCCTACACTAATATTTAATGCTTTAGACAGTGTAACTCACACTAAACAACAATTTGAGAATCAAACTAAGGAAATATCTCAATTACGTGAACAAGTGGAAAAAAACCATACTGGCACAGTCTGGGCCATTCTAACTAGCGCCGTTATCGTCAGTTTAGCTATTTTGTTTCAATAACTAAAAATGTAACTGTTCACCTCCCCCTTTGAAAAAGGGGGATTGAGGGGGATTTTTCTAATAAAATATCACCTACCCCCTCTTTTCCAAAAAGAGGGGACTGAACAGTTACCTAAAAACTAATATCCTAGCGCTATTTTTGTAAAACCTATAATGCAGCGCTAAAACAGCTTATTCGATTCCAGGCAATAATTCTTGTGTTCCTTTTCCCTGTACTTGCTCCCCATCAAGCACAGGAAAAAGAAAACCATACGAAACACGCCATTTATTCTGTAGATCAACTTGTATCGTTGCAGTTTTTTGATTTAAGCGTATAACCTCGCCATAAATATCATTTTGCTCCTTATTTTTAAACCCGACTATGTCGCCCACTTTTAAAACTGATTTTGGGATACCTTTTTGGTTTTTTACAGGCCTAATATCAGCATCCACACCCTCTAAATTAATGTAGTAAAAAGGAATATTCCAACGCTCTCCATCTTTAATGTGCTCAACCAAGCATCGTGTTTTCTTCGGTTTAATAACTATCGCATCAATCAAGCAATTTAGAGTGGAATCAAAATATGAAATATGTTGCCCCGGTTTTAATTGCATTTTAATAGCATCAATCCGCTCTGGGTTTAACAGTTCTTGATAAATAGCCGATTTCAATCGATGTAAATCAAATAAGGTAGCCTTATTCAAAGCACCTAAAATTTCAGTGTAATCCATATAATACTTTGCCTCTTAGGAGTGAAAGTTCTGACAAAAAAAAGCCCACGAGCTTATAAAACTCATGGGCTTTCTGGTCTTTACCGTACTTTATACGGCCTTTGCTCTGGTGCCGATGGCCGGAGTTGAACCGGCACGACCTAAGCCACCACCCCCTCAAGATGGCGTGTCTACCAATTTCACCACATCGGCATTTTAGTGAGGATGTTATTCAACAACTATTTTATCGGCTTCTGTTTTTACAGTATCTGCAAGTTTATCTGCTTCAGTCTTTACTGTATCAGCCATTTTAGCTATTTCTTCCTGAATCTTTTTTACTTCTTCTGGCAATTCTTCCTTAATCACTGGAAGCGCATCTATCACGGGTGATTTTTCCTCTGTCCCTATTAACGGAACATCAGCAAAAACCTTTTCAGTTGCAGTTTCGTCCATTAAATCGACTTCACTTTCAACATTACCGCTCATTACTGCCAAACCAAGACTTGTAGCAAAAAACAAAGTTGCCAAAACCGCTGTTGTTCTTGATAAAAAGGATGCGGCTCCTTGAGCACCAAAAACGGTACCAGATGAGCTACCAAATGCAGCCCCAGCATCAGCACCTTTACCTTGCTGAATTAATACAAAGCCAATAACGCTAAGGCCTAACAACACATGAACAACTATGATTATTTGATACATATCTCTTTTCTACTTAAATCGCTTTATAAATCGCTAAAAATGATGTTGCATCCAAAGACGCTCCACCAATTAAACCACCATCAATATCTGGCATTGCAAAAATTGCTTTTGCATTACCAGGCTTAACGCTACCGCCGTATACAATCTGAACATTATCTGCAATTGATTGGTTTTTAGCCGCTATTTGACCTCGGATATACTTATGAACTTCTTGTGCTTGTTCATCTGATGCTGTTTTTCCTGTACCAATTGCCCAAACTGGCTCATAAGCAATAACACACTTAGCAAGTGCGTCAATTCCAGCCATTTCAATGACTGCGTTTAATTGCTCATCAATCACGGCAAATGTTGTATCACTTTCACGCTGTTCTAATGTTTCACCAATACAGAGAACAGGAATGATACCTTCTGTTTGTGCTTGACAAAAACGTGCTGCAACAGATTCATTTGTATCACCGTAGTAAGAGCGTCTTTCTGAATGCCCTACTAATGCATAAGAACAACCACATTCTTTTAGCATAGAAGCTGATGTTTCACCTGTGTACGCACCTGATGCGTGATCAGCTACATTCTGAGCACCTAATGCTAATGGAGTATCTTTTACGACTTTTTCAATATCAGATAAATAAACTGTAGGGACACAAACAGCAATACCTTTATCACCTTCATTTAGACCGGCAATAATTGCATTTGCTAATTCAATCCCTTCCGAACGTGAGCCGTTCATTTTCCAATTACCCATCACTATTGATTGACGCATTTTACACTCCAACGAAAACTAAACCACTTATGATATAGGGTATAGCATTGTAATTCAAGCTTAGATTGCTTTCTTCACAACTTCAACCAACTCATCTGCATACTTAAGTACATCATTATAATTTTCACCCTCAACCATAACTCTAATTAACGGCTCAGTTCCTGATGCACGTAGTAAAACCCGCCCCTTATCAGTCATCTTTTTTTCAACAACTTTTACTGCTTTTTGTACAGCTTCGACCTCATCAATATTAACTTTTTTATTTACTCTTACATTTTTTAATACTTGGGGGTATTTTTCTGTCGAAGATTTAAGTTCATGCAAACTTTTACCACTTTTCTGGACTTCAGCCAATACTTGTAAGGCAGCAACAATTCCATCCCCAGTTGTAGTTTTATCCAAGCAAATAATATGCCCAGAACCTTCACCTCCTAATGAGCTATTGTGCTTTTCAAGCATTTCCATCACATACCTGTCACCGACATTTGCCCTTATCAACTCAATACCTAATTTATTAAGCGCATGCTCTACCCCCAAATTAGTCATCAATGTTCCAACAACAATCTTATTTCCTCTCCCTGCTTGTTGGTTTGATTTTGCAATAATATAAATTAGCTCATCACCATCAACAACTTCTCCTTTATGATCAACCATAATGAGGCGATCACCGTCTCCATCTAAAGCTATACCAAGGTCAGCTCTAAATTCGATCACTTTCTCTGCCAATAGCTCTGGCTTGGTGGCGCCACATTCCTCGTTAATATTCAAGCCATCTGGGTTAGCTCCAATGGTAACTACTTCTGCACCAATTTCACTAAAGACATGAGGAGCAATATGGTATGTAGCACCATTTGCACAATCAACCACGATACGCAAACCATTAAAATCTAAATTTGCAGGTATTGTTGATTTGCAATATTCAATATAACGACCTGCGGCATCTGTTAATCGCTGAGCCTTACCTAACAGTGCTGACTTAACTGTAGTCATAGGCGCATCAATATACTTTTCAATTTTGTGCTCAAGATCATCAGGTAATTTTTTACCTTCAACTGAAAAGAACTTTATCCCATTATCAAAATATGGGTTGTGAGAAGCACTAATCACAATACCTGCTTTAGCCCTTAAAGTCCGCGTCAAGTAAGCAACTCCAGGCGTAGGCATAGGGCCTAGCAACTTTGTATCAACCCCCGCTGCAGACAAGCCTGCCTCAAGTGCCGATTCAAACATATATCCAGAAATCCGCGTATCTTTACCCACGATAACAAAACCAGAACCTTCTTCCGCAAAGACTCGACCTGTTGCCCAACCTAACTTGAGCATAAAATCGGGTGTTATAGGGTGCTTACCTACTTCGCCTCTAATTCCATCTGTACCAAAATATTTTTTTTTCATCGTTACTGTGCCTACATAAATTATGAATATTCTGTATTTCCTTTGTTACAAAAAAAAGGAGAGGCATATAGCCTCTCCTTTTAATGTCAGCAAAATTCTAGCTCTGCTCAGCTGCTCCATCTATTGAGGAGTCATCTTTTTTGTCATTTTTTTCTTTTTTATCTGCCTCATCTTTTTTATTAGACGGAGGCGTGTCATCCCAGCCTTGAGGGTCTCTAACTGGCTTTCTATCCATCAAGTCTTCGATCTGATATTTATCAATCGTTTCATATTTCATCAAAGCATTAGACATACTATGCAATATATCTTCATTATCTTTCAAAATTTGCTCAGCACGCTGATAATTCTGGTCAATAATTTTACGAATCTCTTCATTAATAGTGACTGCTGTACCATCTGCAATGGTCTTATTTTGAGTAACAGAGTGACCTAAAAACACTTCACCATCTTCTTCACCATAAGCCAGAGGCCCTAAACGACGAGACAAGCCCCATTTAGTGACCATATTTCTTGCTAACTCAGTCGCTCTTTCAATATCATTTGAAGCACCTGTTGAAACTTGCTCCCAGCCAAAAATTTGTTCTTCTGCAATTCGGCCACCATATAAACTAGAAATCATACTGTCCAGTTTTTGCTTGCTAGCACTGTATTGATCTTTTTCTGGTAAAAACATAGTCACGCCTAAAGCACGTCCACGAGGCATGATACTTACTTTATAAACAGGATCATGTTCAGGGACTAACTTACCTACAATTGCATGTCCAGCCTCATGGTAGGCTGTCATTTTTTTCTCTTTTACATCCATGACCATAGAGTGCTTTTCAACCCCCATAATCAATTTATCTTTGGCTTTTTCTAAATCAGCCATAGTCACGGTGCGTTTATTATTTCGTGCTGCAAACAATGCGGCTTCATTGATTAAGTTGGCTAGATCCGCACCTGAAAACCCTGGTGTACCCTGAGCAATGTACTTAACAATAACATCATCAGCTGCAGGCACTTTTTTCATATGCACATTAAGAATCTGTTCACGCCCTTTAATATCTGGTAAACCTACATTAACCTGTCTATCAAAACGACCTGGACGTAATAAAGCACTGTCTAAAACATCTGCACGGTTAGTTGCCGCAATAACAATAATACCTTCATGACCTTCAAAACCATCCATTTCTACCAGTAACTGGTTTAATGTTTGCTCACGCTCGTCATTACCACCGCCTAAACCAGCACCACGAGAACGGCCAACCGCATCAATCTCATCAATAAAGATAATACAAGGTGCATGTTTTTTCGCTTGTTCAAACATGTCACGCACACGTGATGCGCCAACACCCACAAACATTTCTACAAAATCTGAACCGGAAATAGTAAAGAAAGGGACTTTCGCTTCACCAGCAATCGCTCTTGCTAATAAGGTTTTACCTGTTCCTGGTGGCCCTACCATTAAAGCACCACGCGGAACACTCCCTCCTAGCTTTTGATATTTTGCGGGATCTTTTAGGAAGTCGACCATTTCTTCCACTTCCTCTTTTGCTTCATCGCAACCAGCAACATCTGCAAAAGTTACTTTATTTTGATCCTGCTCAAGCATTCTGGCTTTACTTTTACCAAAGCCCATTGCACCACCACGACCACCGCCACCGCCACCTTGCATTTGACGCATGAAAAATACCCATACCGCAATCAACAACAATATTGGACCAAAGGACATTAATAATGTCATCAACAGTGATGGTTCTTCAGGTGGTTGAGCTTTAATCTCAACCCCATTTGCTAACAAGTCATCAATTAAATGATTATCCTCTGGTGCATAAGTTCTAAACTTTTCACCCGCCTGAGTTCTGCCTTTAATCTTATGCTCATCAATAGTAACTTGCTGAACCTGACCTGCTTTAACTGAATCTAGAAACCGAGAATAAGATATAGTGCCATCACTACGAACTGTTCGCGTTCCAAAATTATTAAAAACTGACATCAGCACAACAGCGATGACAATCCACAAAATTACATTTTTAACCATATCGTTCAAGCTACACGCTCCAAGCCTAAACGGCTTACATTTTTCAAAAATTAAGTGATTATATCAGGATATACATCCTAACTATCCTCTATTATCATATTGATATAGGGATTGATCTAATTATTTAAACCCTTTAGCCAAAATATAGACCTCTTTACTTCTTGGCCTTGATGATTTTGGCTTTCTTATTGTTACACTAGCAAAATATTTTGCCACTTCTTTCTTATATTCATCAAACCCTGCTCCTTGGAACATTTTAATCAAAAAAGTTCCCTCTTTTGTTAAAACTGTCTGCGCTGTATCCAATGCTAACTCAGCAAGATAAATAGATCGTGGCTGATCCATAGCCTTATTTCCACTAATATTAGGTGCCATATCAGACATAACCAAATCAACTGGAGCACCATCTAGCACTCGCATTAGCGCATCTAATACTTCATTTTCTCTAAAGTCACCTTGGATAAAGTCGACCCCGTCAATGGGATCAATTGCTAATAAATCTAGCGCAATAACTTTATTTTTTTTTCCTACAATTTTACGCGCATAATCCGACCACCCGCCAGGTGCAGCACCTAAATCAATAACATTCATTCCAGGCTTGATAATTTTATCTTTTTCCTGAATTTCAACTAATTTAAAAGTAGACCGAGAGCGGTACCCCATAGCCTGTGCTTTTTTTACATATTCATCATCAAAGTGCTCTTGCATCCATTGATTACTGCTTTTGCTACGCGCCATATCGTTTGTAGTGTAGAATTATATATTTTTATTATAGGAAACAGTGTGAATTCTGTCAGAAAGAAGCAATTAAAGGCTCAAGCTCATTTACTAAAACCCGTTATTATAATTGGCCAAGCAGGTTTAACAGAATCCGTACTTAAAGAAATTGAAATTACTTTAGATACTCACGAATTAATTAAAATTAAAATTCGTGCTGAAAGAGATGATAGAAAAACTATCCGCGAACAAATTATTATAGAGACTAAAGCCGAGCTAATTCAATCCATTGGCCAAATTGTCGTTATTTATCGTAAAAAACCAGAGCCTAAAGTAGAAAAAGTCACCGGACCAAGACGAAGATAAGACTACTCGGTTTACACTTTTTCTAAAGCGGGTTTTTAAAGACATTAGCTTTTAGCCCCCTCATTGAAAAAGAGGGGTTGAGGGGAGGCTTATTAAAAAGGCATTTGATATCACCACATTATATTTTTATAAAATCCCCCTCAATCCCCCTTTTTCAAAGGGGGAGGTCAAAAGAAAGAGCTTCCCCCCTTTCATCTAAACCGTTCACCTGCTCTTTTATACGTATTGGATAGAAAGGATTTCGTATTCTTTTTTTCCACTCGGCGTCCTAATAACCACCACATCTTCAACTTCTTTTCCAATAAGGCCTCTGGCAATAGGTGAACTAATCGAAATTCTACCTTCTTTAATATCAGCCTCGTCTACACCAACAATGTGGTAAACCACCACCTCTTCTGTATCAATATTTTCAATTTCTACTGTTGCACCAAAAACGACCTTTCCACCCGCATCAATGGCTGTAACATCTATAATCTGTGCTTTTGACAGCTTTGCTTCAATATCATTAATACGCCCTTCGGTAAAGCTTTGCTGCTCTTTTGCAGCGTGATACTCTGCATTTTCCTTTAAATCACCATGCGCCCTCGCTTCGGATATTGCGGTAACAATACGAGGTCTAACCACGCTTTTTAATTCTTTTAATTCTTCACGCAATTTATCTGCGCCAACTACTGTAAGGGGGACTTTATCCGCCATATCTAAATCTCCAATCTTCCTATCCTACTAACTTGAGAGTAAATAATAAAACCTGAATCGAGTCAGACTTTATTTGCTATTAGGAGTAAGAATTTAATAATACCGAATTTATGCCGCAGAGCTTTTAATCCAGAAGCATACTAGACAAACAAGTGCATAGTAAACTACGCAAATATTTTTCTAGCCCATCTAAGGGGTCAAAAGGTTAAAGAATCTTTAGTAATTCTTATTCTTTAGCGGCAGTCAGACTTGGGTACTATTGAATTCTCATTCCTATAATGGCACGAGAAATAAAAACTCATGCCACACATTTAATTCAATTTAAACTTGCATGCAAATCTTGTAAGCAATTCACATCACTCGCACCAAGTTCTCCCAACGCGTAGCATGCTGCTTTTGCACCTGCCATTGTCGTGTAATACGTTACATGATGCTGTAAAGCCTCTCTACGCATGGTAAATGAGTCATTAATTGCTTTAACCCCATCTGTCGTATTAATGATTAATTGAATTTCATCATTTTTAATCATATCCACCGTATTTGGTCGCCCTTCACTCACTTTGTACACAATTTCACAAGGGATACCCGCCTCTATAATAATTCTTGCAGTACCTTTAGTGGCCACAATCTCATAATTATTTTTAATCAACATTTCCGCAACTTCAACTACTTTAGGCTTATCAACTTCTCGTATACTGATAAGCACTTTCCCCCCCGCACTCAAATCGACACCCGCTGCACGCTGTGATTTAGCAAAAGCTTCACCAAAAGTTTCACCAACCCCCATCACCTCACCTGTTGACTTCATTTCAGGCCCCAGCAAAGGGTCAACACCAGGAAACTTAACAAAAGGGAAAACAGCTTCTTTAACCGAATAATAATTAGGTATACATTCTTCAGTAATACCTTGCTCTATTAATGATTTACCTGCCATACATAAAGCTGCAATCTTTGCTAATGGATAACCTGTTGCCTTTGATACAAAAGGCGCTGTTCTTGATGCTCTTGGATTAACCTCTAACACGTAAATATCTTCACCTTGTATGGCAAACTGTGTATTCATTAAACCTCGAACACCTAGCGCTTCTGCCATTGCCCCCACTTGTACCCGCAACTCATCCTGCAAGTGTTTTGGTAAGTCATAAGGAGGAATTGAACACGCTGAATCACCGGAGTGAACACCCGCTTGCTCAACATGCTGCATTAAGCCGCCAATCAATAAAGTTTCGCCATCAAAAATCGCATCTACATCCATTTCAATCGCATCATCTAAAAAGCGATCTAACAAGACAGGTGCATCATTAGACACCCCAATAGCCCCTTTCATATATCGTGTTAAGGCTTCTTCGTTATAAACAATTTCCATTCCTCGGCCACCTAAAACATAAGATGGGCGCACAACTAATGGATACCCAAGCTCTTTAGCCACAACGATTGCTTGCTCAACTGATCGAGCAGTCCCATTAGGCGGCTGTTTTAGGTCTAATTTATTTAATAATGCTTGAAACCTTTCACGATCTTCAGCTAGGTCAATAGCATCAGGTGAGGTTCCAATAATTGGAGCACCTGCCGCTTCAAGATCACGTGCTAATTTCAATGGTGTTTGACCACCATACTGCACAATTACACCTTTAGGGTTTTCTAGGTGAATAATTTCCAATACATCTTCTAAGGTTAATGATTCGAAATAAAGACGATCTGAAGTATCGAAGTCTGTCGAAACTGTTTCTGGGTTACAGTTCACCATAATGGTTTCGTATCCCTCTTCACGCAAGGCTAACGCAGCATGAACACAGCAATAATCAAACTCAATCCCCTGCCCTATACGATTAGGCCCGCCCCCTAGAATAATAATTTTTTCTTTATCGGAAACACGCGCTTCACACTCTTCTTCATAAGTAGAATACAAATAGGCGGTATCAGATGAAAACTCTGCCGCACAAGAGTCAATACGTTTATAAACAGGACGAACATTCTGCTTATGTCTTAGCTTTCGCACCTCAGATTCCTTAGCCCCTAACAGCTTAGCTAAACGAGCATCGGAAAAGCCTTTTTGCTTTAACTTAAATAATTCATTACCTTTTAAAGTCGCTAACGTTTTCGTTGCTAAAGTTTTCTCAGTTAAGACCAAATCTTCTACTTGCGCTAAAAACCACGGATCAATGCGACTAGCTTCATGAATATCATCAAATGACATACCACTACGGAAGGCATCTGCCACATACCATAGGCGCTCAGGCCTAGGGTGACGCATTTCGCGTTGCATAATATCCGTTGCATCAGGGTTTGTTAAATCAACAATTTCATCTAAACCATCTACCCCAATTTCAAGCCCTCGTAAGGCTTTTTGTAAAGATTCTTGGAAGGTACGGCCAATAGCCATCACTTCACCCACTGATTTCATCTGTGTGGTTAAGCTATCGTCAGCCTGTGGAAATTTTTCAAAGGTAAACCTAGGAACTTTAGTCACAACGTAATCAATAGAGGGTTCAAATGAAGCTGGGGTTGCACCCCCTGTAATTTCATTCTTCAGTTCATCCAACGTATAACCAACAGCTAATTTTGCTGCTACTTTAGCAATCGGAAAACCAGTTGCTTTTGATGCCAATGCGGAAGACCGAGAAACCCGCGGGTTCATCTCAATCACTACCATGCGCCCATCTTCTGGGTTAATCGCAACCTGTACATTTGAGCCACCCGTATCAACACCAATTTCACGCAATATAGCTAAAGAGACATTACGTAATATTTGATATTCTTTATCCGACAGTGTTTGTGCAGGGGCAACCGTAATGGAATCACCGGTATGAACTCCCATTGGATCAAAATTTTCGATGGAACAGACGATAATACAATTGTCATTGGTATCTCGTACTACTTCCATTTCGTACTCTTTCCAGCCTAAAACCGACTCTTCAACCAATAACTCCTTAGTTGGAGATAAATACAAACCCCGCTCACATATATCAACAAACTCTTCTTTATTATAAGCAATACCTCCGCCACTTCCGCCCATAGTGAATGAAGGACGAACAACGGTCGGGTAACCCACTTCTGCTTGCGCTGCAAAAGCTTCTTCCATATTATGTGCAATTTTAGACTTTGCAACCTCAAAGCCTAGTCGCCCCATTGCTTGATTAAATAAGCTTCTATCTTCAGCCATATTAATGGCTTCTTTAGTTGCTCCAATCATTTCTACGCCGTATTTTTCTAATACGCCATATTTATCTAAATCTAAAGCGCAATTCAATGCAGTTTGTCCACCCATCGTAGGTAATACAGCATCTGGGCGCTCTTTTTCTATAATTTTTTCGACTGTTTGCCAGTCTATAGGCTCAATATAAATTGCATCCGCCATATCAGGGTCAGTCATAATCGTTGCTGGATTAGAATTAACCAAGATTACACGGAAGCCCTCTTCTCTTAACGCTTTACACGCCTGCGTTCCTGAGTAGTCAAACTCACAGGCTTGGCCTATTACAATAGGGCCTGCACCTAATAATAAAATCGATTTTATGTCGGTTCTTTTTGGCATAGTTTGTTAGATCTACCTGAGTTATTTGTTAGCTGAATGTGTATCCATCATTTCGATGAATTGATCAAATAATGATTCTACATCATGTGGACCAGGACTGGCCTCTGGATGCCCTTGAAAGCTCATAGCAGGGCAATCTGTTCTTTCAATCCCTTGTAAACTGCCATCAAATAATGAGTGATAAGTCGCTTTGATATTTGCGGGAAGTGTTTTTTCATCCACAGCAAAACCATGGTTTTGACTACTAATCATCACACGTCCTGTCGATTTTTGTTGTACAGGGTGGTTTGCTCCATGATGGCCAAACTTCATTTTTTCAGTTTTAGCGCCACTCGCCAGCGCTAATAACTGATGCCCCAAACAAATACCAAAGGTCGGTATTTGTTTCTCTAAAATTAATTTAATGGCTTCAATTGCATAAGTACAGGGTTCTGGATCACCAGGACCATTAGAAAGAAAGACCCCATCAGGGTTCATCGCTAGTACTTCAGATGCTGGTGTTGTTGCAGGAACAACTGTTACCCGGCACCCTCTATTAGCCAACAATCGTAAAATATTACGCTTAACACCAAAATCATAAGCCACAACATGCTTGGTCAGATTTTTAGCTTCGGAGTGTCCGCCCACCAACGCCCAAATATTTTCGGTCCATTCATACTGCTTAGCTGTAGTGACTTCTTTAGCTAAGTCCATTCCTTTTAAGCCAGTAAATCCTGCAATCGCTTTTTTAGCCGCAACCTCATCAATGACTTCACCCGCAATAACACAGCCGCGTTGCGCACCTTTATCTCTTAAGATCCTTGTTAATTTACGCGTATCAATATCTGCAATTGCGACAACATTATTATCTATCAGGTATTGTTGTAAGGGCTTTTCACTCCGCCAGTTGCTTAGTTGCAAAGGTAGGTCACGAACAACCAAACCACTCGCAAACACTGCATTAGACTCATCATCTTCACTGGTCGTTCCAACATTACCTATATGAGGATAAGTTAGAGTCACAATTTGACGCGCGTATGAAGGGTCACTCAGGATTTCCTGGTATCCCGTTAGCGAAGTATTAAAAACAACCTCACCAACAGAACAGCCATTTGCGCCTATCGACACACCATGAAACACCGTCCCATCTTCTAACAATAGTAAAGCAGGATTACTCAAGATCAGTCACCTTTAAATGCACAAACGGGATACGCCTTGCCAAACGCATCCCATTCTTAATTTAGAAAAATAACTGGTATTCTACGGAATTATACTAAAAAATTCATTAACAATTTATGATCAGCTAAAATCAACAAACAAGCCAACTCCTTTTAAAAACTAGATTTCATACTGATTTTAGTTATGAGAAGCACTTACGGTGTATTTATTCATCAAAAAAATCACCATAATGGCTCACTTTTTTGCTTTTTAAATCAATAATATACTTTTCACCCTTTTCATTATCAACAATCAAAGCTCTTGCCTCTTTATCTAACAAAAGCTGGGTGATGAATACATCGAGCTTATCTTGTTCCATATCACCAGAATAGACAACATCATAAACCTTAATTAATTTACGCCGAACAACCGCACCCTTTTCATCAACAGCAACAACATATCCACCATTTTGGTTCAGCCCTCGACTTCTCCCCCAGTGTAATACTTCATAGCGCACACCCTCAAAAAATACAGGTTCAACTTGTACTGGCGCAGAACGTTTTTTAGATAGACCACTTGAAACATTTAATCCACATCCATTCATCAAAACAAAAAGACATATTAAAAAAAAATAATTTGGGCGCATCACTATTCTCTCCGAACTAAAGTAGACTAGAAGTTTTTGAGACGATTTATACATTATAACTTTTGAACCTTTTGCGACTCTATTTCTACTCTATATCGCCGACTACGCTCATCACTTACTAGCAAACTTTCACTCTTTGCATCCAACTCAATTTCCGTAATAAATATATCTTGCTTATCTTTTTCCATCCCCCACCACTTATATTTAACGGGATAAACTTTAATCAACCCAACCTCCTTATCAATATCAGGATCGATAACAGCAATATAACCACCATTCTGGCTTAGGCCACGGGTTCGCCCCCAATGAACAACCTCATACCGTAACCCATTATGAGTAACAGGTTTCACTGGTGCAGGTGCTTCACGCTTCTTTGCCTTATTCAATTCAACCCCCTCAAAAACCATTTGTATATTTTTTTAGACTAACACTTTAACGCGCTCAGTTGTAGAAAGATTACCCGCCAAATCTGTTGCAAAATATGCCCAACTATCCGCATTATTAATAGCCTGTTTGAGTGATAATACTCCCTTACCTGGCTTCAAACCCGATGTATCATATCTATAATCATCAGTCTTCAATTCTCTATGTGTTATCTCATGAATAATAGTCAACGCGCACCTCCATAATTGGCCACCGTTACCAGACTTCAGAAATGCATTCTGCAAATACACTACATCTATTGATTCTGATGAGTACACAAAAGCCCAATCCTTCCATCCACCAGAATTGCGATCTAAGGGATCATCAGAAAAAACAAGTCTATTTGAATTACACAAATTAACTACTTTTTTAAAGCCATCTCTCAATTTTATGACTAGCCTGTCTATTTCTTTATCACTAGTATCAGCATAAGCAAACCAATCACGAACCATTGCTTTTGTCGCAGTATTTGGTGTGGATAATTTGACACATGCACCTTGAGACCAATTATGAGCCAGCAGAAGAGAGTCACACATCATTTTCCTTTCTGCTTCCGTATAAACCTCCTCTTCCAAGGATAGCTTAGCCTCCATTTGATCTTTGGTGCCAGTTATTTCATCGAACACCCATTTAGTATAAGCCTTTGGTGGAGAGTATACCCAGACATCTTGACCACCCCGCTTTCGTACAAAATACAAATGCTTAAGCATTTTAAGAGAAGCGACTCGATCAACGCCGTTACCAGCTGAAAACCAAGCCTTAATCCCTTTAAGCTCGGTATCATTCACCGCCACAATAGTTTTTGCAACAGAACTAGCCAAGCTTAAGCTATTCAGCTTTTCTCGATATTTATCCAATCCGAAAGCATACTTATGATTAAGCCCACTTTTTTCCATCATACCAAGAACATTCCATTCCTTATCTAGCCAATTATTCCAATCACCCGGCCAGTTTCGACTCCCGACTATTTTACGAGTCTTCTTGTAGGCTTGTGAAAAACGGTCCATATATTTCCCCTCTATTTATTAAAAAATATAGTAAAGCAATAAATGATTAGCCTCTTGGCTACTTACGACAAACCTAAAACATCCTGCATATCATAAAAACCACTGTCTTTATCTTGCAACCAAACAGCCGCCCTTACCGCGCCATTAGCAAAAGTCATTCGACTCGTTGCTTTATGGGTAATTTCAACTCTTTCACCTTCATCAGCAAACATGACGGTATGCTCACCCACAATATCACCCGCACGAATAGTTGAAAAACCGATGGTTTTTCTGTCCCTCTCTCCAGTATCGCCTTCTCGACCATATATTGCACAATCTTTTAAATCTCGACCCAATGTATTAGCAATAACCTCTCCCATACGCAGAGCTGTACCAGAAGGTGCATCTACTTTGTGCCGGTGATGAGCTTCAATAACTTCAATATCTGTATAGTCACCCATCACTTTAGCTGTCATTTCCAACAGCTTAAGCGACAAGTTAACTCCCACACTCATATTGGGTGCGAGAACAATCGCCACATCTTTTGCCGCAATCTTTATTGCTAGCTTCTGCTCATCGCTATAACCCGTGGTACCAATAATAATTTTTTTACCTGCTTTCCGACAAATTTCAATGTATTCCATTGAAGCGTCTGGGCGGGTAAAATCAATTAATACATCAAACTGACCAGTGACCATAGCTAAATCAGCAACCACTTTAACACTAGAAAGTCCAGTTCCAGCAAGCTCACCAGCATCCCGCCCAATAGCCGCACTCCCTGCACGGGAAACAGCAACTGTTAACTCAGTATTCTTAGACAGCATAGCTGCTTTAACCAAGCACAACCCCATTCGTCCTGACACACCAACAATAGCGATTCGCAACATTTCCTATCCTGTTAATTTATCGAAAAAACTTTTTACCCCATCAGTCCAAGAATGCTCTTGAGGACTATGATGCTTACCGCCCCCCGTTAGAGATTCCTGTAACTTTTCAACCAAAGTTTTTTGCTCTTTAGTTAACCGTACAGGCGTTTCGATTTGCACTCGACAAAGCAAATCACCTACAGCTCCACCACGAACAGGTTTAACCCCTTTACCTCTTAACCTAAACAGCTTTCCTGTTTGAGTTTCTGCCGGTATTTTAAGTTTTACTTTACCGTTTAAAGTAGGCACTTCCAGCGTTCCACCAACACAAGCAGTTGGAAAGCTAATAGGCACTTCACAATATAAATTTGCGCCATCTCGTGTAAAAATCGCATGATCTTTTACTTGAACTTGAACATACAAGTCCCCTGAAGGCCCACCATTTGCCCCAGCTTCACCCTCTCCAGCCAACCGAATACGATCCCCTGTATCCACTCCCGCAGGCACCTTGACTGATAATGTTTTATTTTCTTGGACTCGCCCTTGACCTTGACATGGACGACAAGGGTCTTTAATTTGTTGACCTGTACCATGACAAGTAGGACACGCTTGCTGTACAGAAAAGAAACCTTGCTGCATTCTAACTTGTCCATGTCCTTGACAAGTTGTACACGTTACAGGAGTAGAACCTTTCTTTGCTCCAGAGCCATTACAAGCTTTACAAGAAACCAATACAGGTACTTTTACCGTCGCTTCAGTTCCACCGACAGCCTCTTCCAACGTAAGCTCTAGGTTATAGCGTAAATCAGCTCCCGCTTGGACGTTACTTCTTCGACGACCACCACCACCTCCGCCACCGAAAATATCACCAAAAACATCGCCAAAAATATCCCCAAAGTCACCGCCACCTCCACCAAAACCACCAGCACCTCCGCCCATGCTTTGATCAACCCCTGCATGACCAAATTGGTCATAAGCGGCTCGCTTTTTAGCATTAGACAGGATTTCATAAGCCTCTTTAACAGATTTAAATTTCTTCTCTGCGGCCTCTGGCTTATCAGCGTTTCTATCGGGATGAAACTTCATCGCCATACGACGATAACTTTTCTTTATTTCTACTTCACTGGCGTTCTTTTCGACACCTAATAACTTATAAAAATCTTCTTTTGCCATAACGTAAATAACCGCCAGCATAAAGCGGCGGTTATTTTAGTCCTCTTAAATATCAGGAAAATAAAAATAAACACTGAAACAAAGCACCCTTTGAATCAGTGTTTACAAAACAACTTATTTTGTAACCGTTCAGTCTCCCTCTTTGGTAGGAGAGAGTTTATTAGAAAAATCCCCCTCAATCCCCCTTTTTCAAAGGGGGAGGTGAACGGTTACCTTATTTTTTATCGTCGTCTTTAACTTCTTCAAATTCAGCATCAACAACATCATCAGCTTGAGCCGATTCTGCTGAAGCTTCTGGGCCTGCTTCTGCACCACCCTCTGCTTCTGCTTTTTGTGCATAAACACGTTCAGCTAATTTACCAGATAATTCAGTTAAAGCCGTAGTTTTTGCTTCAATTTCATCCTTATCATCAGCTTTAACAACTTCTTGTAACTCAGAAATAGCCGCTTCAATTGCAGTTTTTTCTTCAGCAGTTACCTTATCACCCAACTCTTCCATAGACTTTTCAGTCGCATTGACCATGCCTTCCGCTGTATTTCTTGCTGAAACTAGCTCGGTGATTTTCTTATCTTCATCAGCATGCGCTTCTGCATCACTAATCATGCGCTCTACTTCTTCATCAGATAACCCACTAGAGGCTTTAATGACAATAGATTGCTCTTTACCTGTCGCTTTATCTTTAGCCGATACATTTAAAATACCGTTAGCATCAATGTCAAATGACACTTCAACTTGTGGTACTCCACGTGGAGCTGGTGGAATGTCAGATAAATCAAAACGACCTAATGATTTATTACCAGAAGCAACTTCACGCTCACCTTGTAACACATGAACCGTTACAGCTGACTGGTTATCTTCCGCCGTAGAAAACACTTGCGATGCATTAGTAGGAATCGTAGTGTTTTTCTCAATCAGCTTAGTCATAACACCACCCATAGTCTCAATACCTAAAGACAGTGGAGTAACATCTAATAACAACACATCGGTAACATCACCGCCTAATACGCCCGCTTGAATCGCAGCGCCCAAAGCAACCGCTTCATCTGGGTTTACGTCTTTACGAGGTTCTTTACCAAAAATAGCTTCTACAGTTTCCTGTACTTTTGGCATACGGCTTTGTCCACCCACCAAAATCACATCATTAATTTCTGAAGCTGATAACCCAGCATCTTTTAATGCTTTTTCACAAGGACCTTTGGTTCTTTCGATTAAATCAGCCACTAAAGATTCTAGTTTTGCACGAGTCAATTTAACATTTAAATGTTTAGGACCCGAAGCATCAGCGGTTACATACGGAAGGTTAATATCCGTCTGTTCAGTTGAAGACAATTCAATCTTAGCTTTTTCTGCTGCTTCTTTTAAACGTTGTAAAGCTAATGGATCATTATGTAAATCAATACCATTGTCTTTTTTGAATTCTGAAACCAAGAAATCAATAATTCTTAAATCGAAATCTTCGCCCCCTAAAAATGTATCACCATTTGTGGCTAATACTTCAAACTGGTGCTCACCTTCAATCTCTGCAATCTCAATAATTGATACATCAAAGGTACCACCGCCTAAATCGTAAACTGCGATAGTGGTATCACCTTTAGGCTTATCCATCCCAAAAGCAAGAGCCGCTGCTGTTGGCTCATTAATAATACGTTTTACATCTAAGCCAGCAATACGACCAGCATCCTTAGTCGCTTGACGTTGAGAGTCATTAAAGTATGCAGGTACGGTAATAACCGCTTCTGTAACTTCTTCACCTAAAAATGCTTCTGCATCTTTTTTCATTTTCATCAAAACACGTGAAGAAACCTCAGGAGCTGCCATTTTATTACCGTGGCACTCAACCCAAGCATCACCGTTATCTGCTTCAACAATTTTGTACGGCACCATTTTGATGTCTTTTTGCACAACATCATCTTTAAAACGACGACCAATTAAACGTTTGATTGCGAATAATGTATTTTCTGGGTTAGTGACCGCTTGACGCTTTGCAGACTGACCCACTAATACTTCGTCATCTCCCGTAAAAGCAATAACAGAAGGTGTAGTACGCGCACCTTCACTGTTTTCTATTACTCGTGCCGTGCCGTTCTCTAGAACAGCCACACATGAATTTGTGGTTCCTAAATCGATGCCAATTATTTTAGCCATTTAAATCTCCGAACTTTTTTAATTTTATTTTGTATGAATTCGATATGAGGTTGCTTTAACTAATTTCAAGCCTGCTCATCTAAATTTGTTGAATCATCTTCAGGTCTATTTTGCTCAGGCTCTACTGCTTTCACTGCTTGAGAAACAACAACCATCGCAGGACGAATCAAACGACCATTTAAAACATAACCTTTCTGAAGCACATTAAGCACTGTGTTTGGCGCAACCTCAGCACTTGGCTGCATAGTCATAGCTTGGTGTAACTCAGGGTTAAATGGCTGGCCTTGAGGGTCAATAGCTTCAATATTAAATTTTGCGAAAACAGACTCAAACTGCTTGATAGTTAATTCACTACCTTCCCTTAAGGACACAACTTCTGGGTCATCACTGGTTGATGCTTGAATACCTAGCTCCAAACTATCAATAACAGAAAGAAGCTCTTTAGCAAATTTCTCTAACCCGTATTTATGTGCATTTTCCAGATCTTTTTGGGTGCGCCTTTTCAGATTTTCCATTTCAGCCAAAGTGCGAACGGCTTTATCCCAGTTGTCTTCTGCTTTTTTCTCAGCCAGTTTCAACTTTTTTTGTAAATCCTCTAAAGAACCTTCATCAACTTTCGACTCACTTTCAGCTTCTTCAACCGTTATATCTTCACTATTTTCTTCAGCGACTTGCTCAAGAACCTCTTCAATCAAATCACTATCTGACTGTGCTTCAGATGCATCTTGTTTATTACTCATTAAACGCTCCAGACATTATTTTTAAACAATGTCTTTTATCATGGGGGCTTTCACTTAGGATTCAAGGCTGAAGTTATTTTTTAAGCTCTTTAGATTCTAAAATTATGCGTAGCACGAGCTAATATGAATTCTGCTACCTCTCGCATCAGTGAATACTATGGAACGTGCATGGAATAACGTCCCGATTTCTAACTTGTCTTTTTGCTGCAGATGGAATGATCTCATTCGTTGCGTAGCTTGCTATGCGCCTCTTGAGATCATTCCACCTGAAACAAAAATCCTACGTTATAATTTCGGGAAGTTATTCCATACACGTTCCTATGTAAACCTCGAGTTAACTCAGCTAACGCCCTTACCAACACGCCTTATCGTAATTAGCTCGAATTTTTCATCTTTTGTTACCAACGTAACACTCCCCGCATAAAGCCAAACCGCAACATGAGTATCCAAAAGAATCATAAAGCCTTTTCCTCACCCCATTCATGTAAAGATAAATCGTAACTATTTGTATGGTTTCACTAGATTACACCTGGTTTTAAAAATAAATTACATTATTCATCCTATCAAAAATCAAAGTTAATCAATAGATTATGGATCAACTTAATGACATTGGTACTGCCCCCTTATTCCTTTAAAGCTCAGGTGTTGGAAAAAATACCTCCAAAATGAAAATAATTATCATCATCACAATGTATAACCACCATAGCATCATAAAAGGACGACGGAATTTTTTATCTAATGCTAAAATTTCATTTTGAGTTTTAATTGGAAGTCTTTGTCTATTTCGTTTCCTAATAAAAAAGCCAATACAATCAATCGTTCGTATGGCTTTATGAACATAGTTGTCCTCATCATACACTTGACCATAGATTATTTTATCCATCACTTTGAGATGATATTTACTGATGTAAATATTTATAGCAACATAGGTATTGATTATAAGCAATGCAAAACTAGCTACACCGAGACCAAATATTTCAATAAAACCCATACTTTTAATCCTTTACCTTAACAAAAGTTTCATAAATTATTTCTGAACCCTGTTCAAATTTCTCACTTAAATAATTACTTGACAAATAACCTCCCGAAGCACTAACCACAATACCGCACCATAATAAACTGCTTCCGGCTGATAGTCAGGGAGAAACCGCTCTAACCGTAAACTGTTGATTTGTAATGGCTAGATGGCTAGTAGCATCATTTTAAATCAATAGCTTAAAAACAGAACAGTTTCGCCCTGGGCTGATAGTAGTCCAAATACAACATTACAAGCAAGCAAGCAAGAAAGAAAGAAAAATACAAGGGATCCGGCCTCAATGTCATTAAGTTAAGCGCAACCAATTGATTCACCTTGATCTTTTATAGGACGAATAATGTAATTTATTCTTCATTTTAGATTTTTTACGCTTATATGACCTTCCTTTTCGAATGGGTTCAATA
>JALSLS010000486.1 GCA_026988195.1 Methylomonas sp. | reverse complement strand
TTGCCAGATTCACAAGCTCTTGTTTTGAATATGAATTCTCACCATATTTTGTTGTTAAGCCTGTTAGGTGAAAAATATGAGAAGTTATATTCAGAAAGCGGCTAATTTGGGGTGCGGAATGTAGGATAAAGCTAGCTTTAATACTATTTCCACATACCTATTGCTCTATTTAACTCGGCTTCAGCGCGTAGGGCATCAAAACGAGCTGCAATATTTCTAGCGTGTGATTTATCCCTAGCGACTTCTGCTTCTATATAACGAGTAACAGTGACTGTTCCGGCCTTTCGTTGTTCGTTGACTAAGCGTAAGGCTTCGTCTGAGGCGGTCACTGAGCTGGTTGTGACTTTTATTCTAGCCAACGCTTCCAATACCTTTAAATGCGCTGATTTAACAGCATTTTCTATCATTAATTGGGTTTGTATAGCTGACTTTTTTGCTATTTCTAACTGATGTTCTGCCTTTTTGATTTTACTGCTATCACGGAAGCCGGAAAAAATATCTAACTCAACCATAACACCCGCAGTCACGTTATCTCTCGTTGTACTGTAATCAAGGTTTTTACTATCAGAACCATAGGATACATAGGCATCAGCTTTGGGTAAATAGGCACCTTTAACAGAGTTTAAATTCTTTTGTGCTATTTCTATATGTTTATTAGCCGCTTGAGTTTCTGGGCGTTGACTCATAGCTACAGTGAGTAGCTCATCAAATGATTGGCTGGCTTGAGGTAGTGTCCAATTATTTTTAGGATCAATCTCAAAGGCTTCGTGTGCATTAATCCCTAATAAAGTTTTTAGGCTTGTTTTAGTTAATTCGATAGCATTAGCGGTTTGGATTTTTGTATCTTGAGCCTCAGCTAATTGAACTTGTAATGATAAAACGTCTGATTTTAAGGTTGATCCTGCTTCGTATCTATTTTTACTTTGTTGTAATTCTTTTTTTACCGCTTCAATTGAACGGTCAGCGACATGGTCAACTTCTATTGTGGCTAAATAAGCATAAAAAGTAGAACTAACCGTTTGAATAAGATGGTTACGCACCGCTGATTTATTAAGTTCAGCGGCATCTATACCCAGCTCTGCAGCCTTGCTATTGTAATAATCTTGCCCCCCTCTAAATAATGAATAACGTGCGGTCACTTCAGGGCGGTAATTATCGACTCCTCCTGGGTTGTTAAAGTCAGTCGTAGGGGAAAAATCAAGTCGACGCTGGGCGATAATCATACCAAAAGCAAGTGAGGGGTTGGTAGTGTGTGTATAAGATAAGCTGGTTTTTATACTGGGATAAAAGTTAGACATGGCAATCCCTAATTGCGCTTCTGCTTGGGCAATTTTATCCTGCATAATTTGCAGGTTAGGGTTGTTAATAAGCGCATAGTTAATAGCTTGTTGTAGAGTATAGCTATTGTTACCTGCTGCTAACAGGTTTGTTGAACTTAGTATTAAAGTGGCAACCAGTAAAGGTTTTTTATATAAATTAAACATAATCTTTTAGTAATTTGTTTTAATGGCTATGAACAATACTCAGGTTACAGGTTGAATTAAACCCCAATACCATTAAGTTAAGCTTCAAAAGTAGGATGGGCAAAGGAGGTACGACGTGCCCATCAATATGGCATCAAGCTGAATTGATGGGCACACTATCGTTTTGCCCATCCTACAGTATCCTTAGCTTAATGGCATGGGATTAACCCTCACTTAATTACCCAGCCTGAGTTTAGTTCACAGTCATATTTGTTTTTAACTGATTAGGTAAAATGAGTTGTTCACCCTCTGTCAATCCAGAAATGACCATTGTATTGTTACCCCTTTGTTGACCAGTACGAATAAATCGACGAACAGGCGTGTTTTTTTCTAAAACCCAAACCACATCAAGTTGTCCTATTTGTTTAATATAAGCGGTTGGAATAAGGAGTTGGTTTTGTTTGGAAGAAGGAATTAAAATCCTAGCAAATAAGCCTGGTAACAATTGCCCCTTATTTTCAATTTTTGCTTTAATGAGAAAACTACGGGCTCCTGGGTCAGCTGCGGGTACGATTTCTTCAATCGTTGCCATTAAGGTTTTATTTAACGCAGGGATGTGAGTTTCTAGTTGCTGTCCGATTTTTAAAGTTAAGGCCAGCGACTCACGTACGTTAGCATCAATACGCAATGATTGAGGGTCGTAAAGGGTTAGCAATTTCATACCAGGTGAAGCTAAGTCGCCTGGTTCTGCGAACCTATCAATAACTCTAGCCGTAAATTGAGCTCGAATTTTACTATAACTTGATGTGGTTTGTGATGATTCAAGTTGTTGTCTTGCACGAGCTAATTGAGCTCTTAAGCTATTATAGGTTGCACTCGCTTGTTCTAATTGAGCTTTAGTCACACTTTCTTTTTTATAAAGAATTTTAGTCCGAGCATAATGTGATTTTGCTTGAGTTAATTGAGCTCGAATGGCATTAATATTTTCTTTAGCCTGAGCGACATTAGAATGGTTATTTCTATTGTCCAATACAATTAACAAATCACCTTTTTTAACCATATCTCCAGCTTTTACATGAATAGATTTGATAGGTGCTAATATTCTGGCAGCCACATGCGTGGTTTGTTTGGAGCGAACTGTTGCAGGTACATCTTCATTTAACTGAACAAGCGAAGTTTTAAGAGTGAGTGTTTCACCTTTGTAAGGGGTGTTGTTTGTTATTTTCCCAGGCTCAATTTTTGTATCAAAAGCGCCAGCCATCCAGAAGATAGAAAGTAACAAACCTGCAACCGTTAATAAGGGTAAAGCATAAGGTTTTATTTTATTGTACATAATGATGTCCTAAATCTTTTCTTCTACAGGTGAATAAATCAGATAATAAACGACGGGGATAACGAGTAAAGTAAATAAAGTAGAGGCGATAATGCCAAAAATAATGGCAATGGCTAAACCACTAAACACAGGGTCCAAGGTAATAATTAAGTTACCTAGTAAAGTCGTTCCTGCTGTTAATAAAACAGGGCGCATACGAATAGCGCCTGCTTGTAATAGGGCATCCGTTAACGCCATACCATTTTTTCTACCTTGCTCGATAAACTCAATCAAGATAAGCGCGTTACGAATAACAATACCAGCAAGTGCAATCATGCCGATCATAGCGGTAGCGGTAAACAAAACAGGGTCGGGGCTATTGCCTATAAAGCGTTCACCAAACTGATTTAACACCCAAAAACCCGGCATAATGCCTATGACAGTCATCGGAATGGAAGACATAATAATTAAAGATAAAGTAGATGACCCAGTCTGTAGGCGCATAACAAAATAAATACCGATTAAGGCAAAAGCAAAAGCTAAACCCATATCACGAAATACTCGAATTGTTGTGTCCCACTCGCCTTCACCATCCCATTTTATAGTGATGTTATCTGGAACCTGCCAAGGAATGCCACCACCAGAGTTGAAAAAACTACGGTTTTGCCAGTCTTGAGGCGCAATATCAGTATTTTCTAGATCTGCTTTGATATCCATAATCACTTCAACAGGTGTACGCCCTTCAAGTTCTGCGGTTACATACACTAAAGGCTTTAAATCTTTATGGTAAATAGCCTTATCAGCGGTTGATTCAACAAAACGACCCATTTCTCCTAAAGAAATTAAGGCTTGATTTTGAATTTTTCCTCGTCCTTTTAAGGGTAAAACCTCTAAATCTGATTGGCTAGTGCGTTTGTCTTTAGGTAAGCGTAAAGTAATAGGCAGTGGGTTAGCCTCTCTTTCTAAATTCAAGTGACCCGCAATATAGCCTTCATTTGCTATTTGTAAATTTAAAGCAAGGTCTTGGGTAGTAATACCTGAAAGCATTGCTTTTTCTTTGTTAGTTTCAAAACGCCAACGAGTTTGATCAGCTTCAACTGTCGAATCAATTTCAACAACAAAAGGTTCTTGCTTTAGTCTATCCATGACAATACTTGCAACCTCTCTTTGTTGTTGATAATCCGTTAAGGAATCACCATAAATTTCAGCCACTACCGTACTTAACACAGGAGGGCCAGGGGGGACTTCAACGACTTTAACCGAAGTACCCTCTACATTTAGAGGTACTAGCATTTTTCGTAAGCGTAATAAAATAGCATGAGAATTATGCTCACGTTGTTTTCTGGGGGCTAGAGTTAAACGTAAATCAGCTAAATGCGGTGCTTGACGATAAAAATATTGCCTAACCAAACCATTAAAGTCCATAGGTGAAGGTGTGCCAATATAACTGGCAATGGCTTTTACTTCAGGTAAGGTTTTGGTTATTAAAGCTACTTTTTCAGAAATTGCAGCGGTTTGTTCTAAGGTACTGCCTTCTGGTAAATCAACCAGAATTTGTATTTCATCCTTATTATCAAAAGGTAATAGTTTAAGGGGAACCATTCTAAAGACAGGTAAACTAGCTGTTACAGCAAAAAGAGTGATAAATATTGTAATTAATATCCATGCTTTCTTGCGTGATGCGATAAAAGGTTTTATTAGCCCACTATAAAATTTTAATAATCCTTCCGAGGTATCTTCCTCTTTACTGGGTTTAAGCGCCTTGCTTGATAACCACGGAGTAACCATAAAAGCAACCAGGGTGGAAATGATAACAGCTACCGGAACATTAAATGCCATGGGAGCCATGTAAGGCCCCATCATGCCAGTAATAAAGGCCAAAGGAACAAAGGCTAGAATAATAGTTAGCGTTGACATTAATAAAGCAGATCTTATTTCTGACATGGCAGCAATAATACGCTGTTCAGAATTTCCCTTACCTTTACGCATAAATCTTTCAATATTATCAATGCCGGTAATGGGGTCATCAACCAATAAGCCTAAGGAAAGAATTAAAGCAAATAAAGTCACCCGATTAATAGTGTACCCCATGGCCATATCAAGCATTAAGGTTAGACCATAACAAATGGGAATCGCTAGACCTACCACTAGAGCAGCTCGCCAGCCTAAAAAAACAGCAATAAAAACAACAACTGTAAAAATAGCAAAGGCTAAGCTAGAGGTAAGGTTAGTCACTTTTTGGTCTGCTGTTTTACCGTAATCACGTAAAACCTCCACATGTATCTCTGGAGGTAATAAGTCTTTTTGTAATTGGGCAATTTGTTTATGTATATTTTCAGCCAGCCAAACAGCATTTGAGCCTCGTTTTTTAGCAATAGCTAAAGTAACCATGGGGTATTGCTTATCAAATTGCTCTGAATGGTGGTGGCCAGGAGCAAATTCAACCCAGCTATAATTGTTAACTTCTTCGGGGCCGTCAGTGATGGTGGCAACATCTTGTAAATAGACAGGCAACCCATCCACAACATTAATCACCAAAGATTTTAATTGATCGACTGACCTAATAAAATCACCCGCTTCAACAATGATCGATTGATTATTAGCAGAGACTATACCGGCACTTAGCAACTGGTTAGCTGAGGATATTGACTGGATGATTTCAGTAGCCGTCGTTTTCCTAGCTGCCATGCTTTGCGGATTAAATAGAATATTGATACTTCTTGCTCTACCCCCAACAATACTGACTTGGTTGGTATCTTCAATTTGTTGCAGTGAAGTGGTTATTTCATCTGCAAAGCGACGTAATTCAAAATCACTATAGCGGTCTGGATTATCCGTCCATAAACCTAAAACAACAACGGGTACATCATCAACTTCTAATGGTTTTATGACCCAGTTTTTGACAGCAGCAGGGATATTATCCTGATTTGACAATAGTTTATTGTATGCATTTAACAGTGAATCCTCTCGATCCTCTCCTACATAGTAACGTAGCGTAACCACTGCTTTGCCTGCGTTTGAGCGTGAATATATATGCTCAACTCCAGTAATTTGAGAGAGCATCTTTTCTAAAGGCAGGGTTATTTGCCGCTCAACTTGTTGGGCTG
>JALSLS010000485.1 GCA_026988195.1 Methylomonas sp. | reverse complement strand
GAGCTGTTTTTCATGTGCAGGCGTCAGATAAAAAAGAGGTGACAGGGGCGAATTTATTTATTGCCTTGTTTAGTGAGCAAGATTCACATGCGGTGTATATTCTTAGTAAATATGAAGTAAGTCGTTTGGATGTGGTTAACTATTTAGCGCATGGTATCACTAAAATTGATGAGGACTCGGAGGATCATGAAGATGATCCGCTCGCAGCTGAAAAAAATGGTACAGAACCCACTGAAGCCTCTCCTTTAGAAAAGTACGCGACTAACTTGAATGAAGAGGCGCGCCTAGGTAGAATTGATCCTTTAATTGGTCGAGAGCAAGAGGTTGAGCGCACTATTCAAGTGCTTTGTAGAAGGCGAAAGAACAATCCATTGTTAGTTGGCGAATCTGGAGTAGGCAAGACTGCTATTGCAGAAGGTTTGGCTAGGCGTATTATTGAAGAGAATGTACCTGATGTATTGTTAGGAGATGTTATTTATTCATTGGATTTGGGGGCTTTAGTTGCGGGAACAAAATACAGAGGTGATTTTGAAAAGCGATTAAAAGCCTTAATTAACCAGCTTAAAAAGCAGCCGGAATCTATTTTATTTATTGACGAAATTCATACCATTATTGGAGCGGGTTCAGCTTCTGGTGGGGTGATGGATGCCTCTAACTTGATTAAGCCAGTATTAGCATCGGGTCAGTTACGCTGTATTGGGTCAACAACTTATCAAGAGTACCGTGGGATTTTTGAAAAAGATCATGCTTTAGCTAGACGATTTCAGAAAATTGATATTGTTGAGCCCACAGTTGAAGATACCATTAAAATTTTAACTGGGCTACGTTCACGGTTTGAAGAGCATCATGATTTAAAATATACCAAAGAAGCCATTAGGTTGGCTGCTGAATTATCTGACCGCTATATTACCGATCGTTTTTTGCCTGATAAGGCCATTGATGTGATTGATGAGGCAGGTGCCCGGCAGCGTCTTTTTAAAGACGGTGAGCGAAAAACAGTCATTGATATTATTGAAATTGAAGAAATTATTGCTAAAATTGCTAGAATTCCAGAAAAATCTGTGTCGAGTAGTGATAAAGATAAGCTAGAAGTGTTGGAAAAGAATTTGAAAATGCTTGTTTTTGGCCAGGATGAAGCTATTTCTGAATTATCCTCGGCCATTAAGCTTTCTCGGGCAGGTTTGAGGGATAGTAGTAAAACTATTGGTTCTTTTCTGTTTGCAGGCCCAACGGGAGTTGGTAAAACAGAGGTGACCAAGCAACTAGCAAAAGTAATGGGTGTAGAGCTGATTCGTTTTGATATGTCTGAATATATGGAGCGTCATACGGTCTCACGTTTAATTGGTGCACCACCTGGGTATGTGGGGTTTGATCAAGGTGGTTTGTTAACTGAAGCGGTTAATAAGCATCCTCATGCTGTCTTATTGCTGGATGAGTTAGAAAAAGCACATCCTGATGTGTTTAATTTACTATTACAGGTGATGGATCACGGCTCCTTAACTGATAATAATGGCCGTAAAGCAGATTTTCGGAATATTATTTTAGTGATGACTACAAATGCAGGGGCGGAAGAGGGGAGTCGTGCTTCAATTGGTTTTACTGAGCAAGACCATGCAACGGATAGTTTAAAAGTGATAGAAAGGAATTTCTCTCCAGAGTTCAGAAACCGCCTAGATGCTATTGTACAGTTTAAACCCTTGGATATATCTATTGTAGGGAGTGTTGTTGATAAGTTTATCTTTGAGTTAGAGCACGTGCTCTCTGAGAAAAAAGTAACTTTATCTCTAGATGATGATGCTAGATTGTGGCTTGCTGAAAATGGTTGTGACCCAAAAATGGGAGCAAGACCGATGGCGCGCTTAATTCAAGAAAAAATTAAAAAGCCGTTAGCGAATGATTTGCTATTTGGAAAATTAGCAAATGGTGGGCATGTACGAATTTATGTGCAGGGTAAGGAATTGGCTTTTTCTATAGAAGGAAAAGAGTTGGTTATTGCTGAGGGTGGTTGAAGTTAATATTTTTCCCACTGTTTAGGAGTGTGTTCGAGTATAGAAAACGTAGCGATGGAAATCACTTTAAATGTGATTTGCACTGGGTTTTCTATTCTCGGACAGCTTACTAGGCTTTGGGTGAGCTTAAGCCAGTAGGATAAATAAGAAGTAGAGGGGATTAACGCATACGGAAAGTAATTCGACCTTTAGATAAATCATAAGGAGTCATTTCGACTTTTACTTTGTCACCCGTAAGAATACGAATGTAATGTTTACGCATTTTTCCCGAAATGTGGGCTGTAATAATATGACCATTTTCTAATTCTACGCGAAACATAGTATTAGGAAGTGTATCAATCACTTTCCCGTCCATTTCAATTTGATCTTCTTTTGCCATCTTTATATTAATCTAGTCTTCAAAGCCGGTAATGATAGCATAGGTTTTTAATGCAAGGGATTTTTTTGACTGTTTTATTGAACTTTATTCAAATGGTGTAAAACATAAAAAATGTTTCACATATTATTAATATAATCCTAATTGAACCTGTGCCACTTCAGACATCATGTCTCTACTCCAAGGAGGATCGAGTACGACTTCAACATTAACAGAGCTAACACCCGGTAAGGCACGTACACTTTTTTCAACATCACCTTGGATAACGGGTCCCATACCGCAACCAGGGGCTGTTAGTGTCATTTCTATATAAACGCTATTGCCTTCTTCGGCAGGTTCAACTTTACATTGATACACTAAGCCTAAATCGACGATATTAACGGGTATTTCTGGGTCATAAACAGTTTTCATGACTTCCCAGCAGTTTTTTTCAACAGCAGAGGCATCTGTTTCTGACACCAGTGTTTGTAAACTATGGGATTCTTTTCCTAGAGCATCAGCATCAGTACCTGAAATTCGTACCATGTGACCATGTTCGGTCACCACAGTATAGTTATCACCTAATGATTGATGGATGGTGACCTCTTTACCTTTGCTTAAGGTTCCATGGTTACCATCAGGGATCATGACGACATTGACATCACGGGTTAAAATAATCGATTCTCTTTCTGACATTGTGCTAATTATTGGTTGAATGTTTGTGCTTCAATAGTTTGGCCAGTAACGCCAACGCTTTCAGAGCTAAATAAGTAAGTATATATTTTATTTAAACTGTCCATTGCAGGGAGTTTAGTTTTATCTTCAGCGGGAAATAATTTCTTACGTAAAGGCGAGTTGATGGCGCCAGGTATAAGTGTATTGACACGTATTTTATTAGCGGATTCCAATTCTTCAGCTAAAATTTTGGAAAACCCTTCAACTGCAATTTTTGATACCCCATAGGCTCCACTATAGGCCGAGGCTGTTCTAGCCATTGAGTCGCTAGTAAAGACAATAGAAGCATGTTCGCTTTTTTGTAACACAGGGAGTAAGACACGAGTCAATAAGAAAGGCGCATTTAAATTGACATTTAATGTGTGTCCCCAGTCTTTAGTTTCATGGATTTCTATAGGTGTGTATGCATTAAGTTCTACTGCTGAATGGAGTAGTCCCTGAAGCGAGCCGTATGTCTTATTAATAGTGACTGCTAGTTCTTCGTATTGAACCTCAGATGCACCAGCAAGATCAAAAGGGTACATGGTGGGAGGTACTGCACCTGAATCAACAATTGCATCATAAATTTTTTCTAATTTCGGAATGCTTTTGTCTAATAAAATAATGAGGGCACCTTGTTTAGCTAAGGCAAGGGCGGCTGTACTACCAAGCCCCCCAGCGGCTCCCGTTATTAAAATGACCTGGTCTGTTAATGGCATGTTGCTGTAATCCATAATGTTAATTGTTCTGGAGAATCGATTAATGCATCTGCTCCCCATGTATCGGGGTCATCATCAGGCTTAATATAGCCATAGGTTGCTGCAAGCGTTTTCATTTTACTGTTTTTACCCGCTTCAATATCGTGTAAAGCATCACCGATGTAAACACATTCTTCGGGCTTTACATTGGCTAGGGTACAAGCTGTTAGCATGGGTTCAGGGTGAGGTTTGCTGTTTGCTGTTGTATCACCACTAATAATGCAAGAGGCTCTTTGTTTTAAGTTAAACGCTTCTACTAAAGGGGTGGTAAAGCGCTCTCTTTTATTGGTAACAATGCCCCATTTAAGCCCTAAACTTTCAATTGTTGCTAAGGTCTTTTGCATACCAGGAAAAAACTGACTATGTTCTGCAATATTATCTTGATAAAGGGCAAGCATACTTTCTAAAATTTGCGAGTGTATAGCTTGGTCGGTGGTATCAATACTTTTAGTTATCATCACGGCAGCGCCATAAGAGATAAAAGGCTTGATTGCATCACTTGATATTGGGTTAAAGCCGTGTGTTGTAAGGGCTTTGTTTAAACAGGCAATTAAATCAGGAGCAGTGTCTACTAAGGTGCCATCTAAATCAAATAACACACAGGATAAGTTAAACTCAGGGTTCATCATTATACGGTGCGTTTAAATGCCGCAATATAATTTACATCAATATCTTTACCTAACTTAAAGCGCTTACTGAAAGGGTTGTATTCAATGCCGACCATGCCTTGTAATTCAAGACCGGCCTGTCTTGCTGTTTGGCTAAGTTCTGATGGCTTAATAAAGGTTTTATACTCATGTGTTCCTTTTGGCACCATTTTTAATATATGTTCAGCAGCAACAATAGCTAATAAATAAGCTTTAGGGACACGGTTAAGAGTTGAAAAGAAAACCATTCCACCAGGTTTAACCATTTTTGCACAAGCGGCAATAATAGATGCAGGGTCAGGCACATGTTCCAGCATTTCCATACAGGTCACATGATCAAAACTTTCAGCTTGTTGGTCTGCTAGTTGTTCTGCACTTATTTTTTGGTAACTGGCTTTAACCCCTGATTCTAAACCGTGTAAATCAGCAACATCTAGTAAGTCCTGACTTAAATCAATCCCTAAAGCATCGGCACCTTGTTTAGCTAAACCTTCTGTTAAAATGCCTCCGCCACAGCCGACATCTACAATACGTTTACCTTGTAAATCTGCAAAATCCTGAATGAATTGTATTCTTAATGGATTTACATCATGTAATGTTTTGAACTCACCTTGTGGATCCCACCAGCGCTCAGCTTGCGAGCCAAACTTTTCTATTTCGTGTGCGTGTACGTTTTCTGTTGAAGTCATAAGTTTAATTTTCTGAATATTTATATAGTTTACTATATTACTAGGTTATTCGCTATTTGTTGTGGCTAGTAAAATGGCTCTATTTTACCCTACAAATAGCTAGGGATTTGATAAAGTAGTACTTACCAACACCACATTCCTAAGTATTGGGTGCTTGATTAATAATTGCTATAGCTTGATCCAGCTGTTGTATTGAATGATAAAAATGGGGGGAGAAGCGAATTCCTCCGCCTCTTAATGCGCAAACGACACCGTTATCTTGCAAATGTTTATATAACTGAGCATTATCAATCGTCGAGTGTTTAAATAATAGGATACCCGACTTTAATTTTGTCGGTAGAGTGGCTAATAATATAAGATCTGGATTTTCATTAATCTTACCTATCAAATAGCAAGTATTTTGTTGGATTTTGGACTCAATCTGCTTCATGCCAGTTTCAAGCAGTAAAGAAAGGCTGGCTGACCACGCATGAATCCCAAGCATATTGGGGCTGCCACATTCAAAACGTTGAGCCGTCGGGTGAATTTCCCAAGGCTTATTTTCATAGTTATGAATGTTAGCCATCATGTGCCAGCCATACTGGGTTAATTTGAGCTTGGCTCGTGATGTAGGATTAGTATAAAACACGCCCAACCCCTCGGGACCAAACATCCATTTATGACCATCGGCCATCACAAAATCAGCGTGATACGCTTGAACATCAAACTCAACAGCACCAAG
>JALSLS010000484.1 GCA_026988195.1 Methylomonas sp. | reverse complement strand
TGTATGGAATAACTTCCCGAAATTATAACGTAGGATTTTTGTTTCAGGTGGAATGATCTCATGAGGCGCATAGCAAGCTACGCAACGAATGAGATCATTCCACCTGGAGCAAAAAGACAAGTTAGAAATCGGGAAGTTGTTTCAGGCACGTTCCTTAGTTAAAAGTGAGAAATAAATTTACAGACAATAAATGATTCATTTGATCTGCCCCTTTGGCTTTACGGATATATTGGTTCATATAGCCGACTTCGGTTTTAGTGTTTTTATCAAATTTAAAACCAATCCCTGCAAATATTCGATTCTGGTCAAAACCATCATTTGCACCCCAATTGGTATTATTAAGGTTAATAAAAATTTCTTCACTGATCACTAGGCTAAAGGAGGGGGCAAACGAGAGAGGAACAGAAGCTTTAAAGAATTGTCTAGCTCGCCAGCCGACATCAGACCCTGTAGGAATAAAACGTTGCTCCAAACGACTTCGACTCATGACTGAAGCATAGGCATATTTTTTATTCCATAAAAGCTGTTGCCAAATTCGATTTTCATCGAAAGAATTTTTGGTGAATGGCTCATCAGTAGGAATCCATGCGTAACCAAGCCATATACTGGTGTTTTTATTAAGCTCAAAGCCAAGCCCTGTGCGTAATATTCCTTGAGAAAATGAGGAGCTGTCATTGCCAAATCTGCCCTGCCCTTCTAACCAATATTTAAAGTTATTTATCTTTGGATTCAAAATATCAAAGCTACCAATAGCCGTTACATTACCCCAAGTTTGGAAATCTTCAGTCGGTTGTCCCTTGGCAGAACCTGTCAATATTAGCCATAGCATAATCAAGGAGGTTAAAGGTGTTTTAATTCTTCTATGCATGGTTTTGGTTCTCCTAATTTGGTTTTTTTCTGTTTAACTTAAACCTGCAATGGATAGCAGTTTCAAGTGTCATTAAAAAGGCAGCTAAATTTCTTTAACAAAAATAAATAGTAGCTTTACAATTTGACAGGAAAGTAATACTATCATTTTTAATGATGATAATACTAGTTAAATTTACCCACTCCCCTATCATTATTTAATGGAGAAAATATATGTTTAAAGATATAAAAAATGATTTGGCAGCCAGTGTTGTAGTATTTTTTGTGGCACTTCCTTTGTGTCTTGGTATTGCTTTGGCATCGGGCGCGCCTTTATTTTCGGGAATTATTGCAGGTATCATTGGCGGTATTGTAGTAGGTATAGCCAGTGGTTCAGCTCTTGGTGTTAGTGGCCCAGCCGCTGGGTTAGCTGTGATTGTATTTTCAGCTATTACAACATTAGGTTCTTGGCCTGCCTTTTTATTAGCCGTAGTTATAGCCGGTTTTATTCAGCTTGTTATGGGCTTTGCTAAAGCAGGTTTTATTGCCTATTTTTTCCCTTCCTCGGTGATTAAAGGGATGTTAACGGGAATAGGCTTGCTGATTATTTTAAAGCAAATCCCCCACGCCTTAGGGTATGACAAAGATATGGAGGGTGATCTTTCCTTCTTCCAGCTTGATGGGGAGAATACATTTTCATCAATTGCCAGTGCTTTTGAAGTCTTTTCACCCGGCGCTGTCTTGATTGCAGTGACATCCCTAATAATACTTATACTATGGGATACCGTGTTAATCAAAAAACATAAATTATTTCAATTGATCCAAGGTCCCATTGTGGTCGTTGTTTTAGGAATAGTAATGAACATTGCTTATCAAAATGGGATATTAAATTTCAGTTTAACGGCTGACCAAGTTGTGAGCCTTCCTGTTCCAGATAGTTTGGCTGGTTTTTTAAGTCAGTTTACCTTTCCAGATTTTTCTGCGATTAGCAATATTGATGTTTGGAAGGTCGCTTGTGTTATGGCTATAGTAGCTAGTTTAGAAACGTTGCTGTGTGTTGAAGCAACCGATAAGCTGGATCCATCGAAAAGAGTGACTCCTACTAACAGGGAGTTAAAGGCGCAAGGTTTGGGTAATATTGTATCGGGTTTAATCGGTGGGTTACCCATTACTCAGGTGATCGTTCGCAGTTCGGCAAATATTGCTTTTGGCGGAAAAACCAAACTATCTGCAATCTTCCATGGAATATTTTTATTAATCAGTGTTATTACGATTTCTGGCCTACTCAATATGATTCCATTAGCCAGTTTAGCCGCCATACTCATTGTAGTGGGCTACAAGCTAGCTAAACCAGCTCTCTTTAAACAAATGTATACATTAGGATGGGAACAATTCACCCCTTTTATAGCAACTGTTATAGGAATTTTGATTACTGATTTACTGATAGGAATATCGATTGGTATGTTCTTTGGTATTTTTAACACCTTATATCATAGCTACAATAACTCTCACTACATGCATGACATAATCACCTCAGAAGAAGGGCATGAAATTCACACCATTGTATTGGCAGAAGAAGTTTCTTTTTTTAACAAGGCAAGTATTTTAACGACCTTAAATGAGATTCCAAACAATGCAAAAGTGATTATTGACTGTTCACATTCAAAATCCATTGCTCATGATGTACTGGAGATTATTCTAAATTTTGAAAGCAATGCCAAAACCAAGAATATAACAGTTGAAAAAATTAAATTTATTGAACCTATTGCCATATAAAACTATTAGGAAAAGCTAAAATGAAAACGTTAACCAAAGAAATGCAAGCTGCTATTACACCGGCAATGGCATTAGAGCTATTAAAAACGGGTAACAAGCGATTTATTGATAACATCAAAATTAACCGTAACCTGTTACAACAAGCAAATGAAACATCTGACGGGCAACACCCCTTTGCCGTTATTTTAAGTTGCATTGACTCACGCACCTCAGCAGAGTTGATTTTTGATCAAGGCTTGGGGGATGTCTTTAGTGTTCGTATTGCGGGTAATATTATTAATGAAGATATTCTGGGCAGTATGGAGTTTGGTTGCAAGGTCGCGGGTGCTAAAATAATTGTAGTTTTAGGGCATACAAAATGTGGTGCCGTTAAGGGAGCTTGTGACCACGTTGAAATGGGTAACCTGACGGCTTTGTTGAACAAGATACAACCTGCCGTTTTTGATGAAAAAACAGAAATTGAAAACCGTAATTCAAGCAATGATAATTTTGTGGAAAAAGTATCAGCGATAAATGTCAAGCGAACAGTAGAGGCAATTATGCAACGTAGCCCTATTTTAAAGGACATGATAGAAAAAGGTGAGTGCGGGATTGTAGGGGGTAATCATAATATTTCAACAGGTGAGGTTAAGTTTTATGATGATACTTTAGTTTTTTAATGGTCTGCATTTGATAGCTAAAAAGGCTTACCCACTATACTCTCTGGATTATTTGCGCCTCTCCAAAAAAAATCGACTCTTTATGAAAAATACAATTATCAGTGCAATATCGCTGAATTTATTACTACTACTCCCTATGTCAGTATTGGGTGCTGAAACCAGTAATGAACAACTAAACCTAACCTCACATTTCTCGGGTTATCTGGTACTGTTGATATTTTTTATCGCTTACACCTTGGTTGTTTTAGAGGAAAAGTTACATTTACAAAAATCCAAGCCTGTTTTAGTTGCAGCAGGCATCATCTGGGCAATTATTGGCTATGTTTATAAAACGCATGGTTTAAGTGATATTGCTAGGCAAGCACTTGAACACAACTTTCTTGAATACACTGAATTATTCTTTTTTTTGTTAGTTGCGATGACCTACATCAGTGCGATGATAGAACGCGATGTGTTTAGTGCTCTGCATTATAAGTTAGTCTCACGTAATTTTAGTTACCGACAACTTTTTTGGATAACCGGCATATTGGCATTTTTTATCTCACCAATCGCAGATAACCTGACTACTGCATTGATTATGTGTACCGTGATATTGACCGTCGGTGCGGCTAAACCAGCCTTTATTACCATTGCCTGTGTCAATATTGTCGTTGCAGCAAATGCTGGGGGAGCGTTTAGTCCTTTTGGTGATATCACTACATTGATGGTCTGGCAAAAAGGTATTTTAGATTTTACGACCTTTTTTAAGTTGTTTGTCCCATCTGCTGTTAATTTCCTAGTGCCCGCTATCATCATGCATTATTACTTGCCTAAAGATAGCCCGGCCTTGCCAGAAGAGTCCAGTGCGGAAATTAAACATGGGGGGCTATTTATTATTTTCTTATTTTTAGCAACGATCGCTACCTCTGTATTCTTCCATCAATTTTTACACTTCCCCCCTGCTATTGGCATGCTAATGGGTTTGGGGTATTTAAAAATGTTTGGTCATTACCTGCGCCTCAAGTTCAGACGAGAAAATACTTCTTTTGATAGCGTTCCAAGCTCCGGAGTCACAGGCAGTGCATTCGATGTATTTAGCCATATAGCTAAATCGGAGTGGGACACCTTATTTTTCTTTTATGGCATTATTATGGCTGTTGGCGGGCTGGGATTTATGGGGTATTTAACTCTCACCTCCGAATTCATGTATGGTGAGCTAGGGGCTACCACGGCAAATATACTGGTGGGCATTGCATCAGCTTTAATTGATAATATTCCAGTGATGTTTGCGGTATTATCAATGAACCCCGAGATGCCGGAATGGCAATGGCTATTAGTGACTCTAACTGCAGGAACGGGTGGCAGTATGTTATCCATCGGTTCTGCGGCAGGGGTCGCATTGATGGGACAAGCAAAAGGTTTTTATACCTTTTCCAGTCATTTAAAATGGATGCCAGCTATTGCATTAGGTTATTTTTCTAGTATCTATGTGCACTTTTTGATCAATACCTAGCATACGACAGGGAAAATTTTGGGGCGACTAGATCTCTCAGTCTTACTAAATCATCGTACCTAAGATGATTTAGTAAGAGTCAAGCGATAAAAAGTTTAAAAGCAGGAAGGTCGAGTTATAGTATTAACTCGAAACTATATTAATCTTACTTATAGAGTTATTCATTTGAAAAAAGAAACACTGCTAAGGAGATTTTTGAAGACTGTCAAAAAAAACATCCCTGAGAAACATAATAAGCGGTTTGAATCTGACAGGCAAATGTTGAAGCGAGTTAGCAGAAAATTTGGAATTTTATTTTTTGTTATCTCGATGTTCGATGTTTTATTAGATTGGTTTCTAAGCTTAATAGATGGTGTTATACATTTAATGCACTTAAGTATTGAGGCCATTGAATATTCATTTATCGTGTTTTTTGAGCATACCCTTCATCTTAATCATTTTCAAAGTGAAATCATTATTGTAAATGGTTCGATCATAATCGCTTTATATATGATTTACCGCTTAATTCTTGCTGCACCAGTGCTCTTTGTCCGTTTTAAACGGAATTTTCTTGCTGCTTGGTTGCGATACATCAGGCGTGAATATTCATGTTGGAAAGCAATGTCATTAAGCCACAAAATACAATTTGTTAGTGCTTATAGTTTTGGTACAGCTTGTCTTCTATTTTTTGTCACCCTTTAAATGAATGGTCACTATTTAGCTAAGGAACGTGCATGAAACAACTTCCCGGTTTCTAAATAAAGTCTTGCCAATGTTTGGCTTTCAATACTCATGAGAGAATAGATCACACCATCTACTAGCTTATAAATAATTTCCTGATTACCCATGAGCTTCAGCCGTATATAACACACTAGGTTCACGTCATACCAGCAGGGATTGCTGGTATCCAGTGTATAGGGACATACGACCTAGATAATTAGCTTATACAATCACCCCATCCTTGGGGTTCTAGATCTCGGCACAAATCTGTCTGGAACAGATTTGTATTTACCCAAAGGGCATTATGCAGGATAGCTTAATGTGAATCCCTGCCGAGATGACGTATAACAGTTGAATCGGCCTTTTTATAAAATGGCTGAGACTCGTACGTAATCAGGAATAATTTTATTTTTGTTATTCGAAAGCCTATTTAATAACACTT
>JALSLS010000483.1 GCA_026988195.1 Methylomonas sp. | reverse complement strand
TCGTCAATGCACGCGACCTGAGTATATTTAAACTAGTGTATTTAACAGAAGATGCTGATGCTGACTTTAATGGCGATGGTTTTGTCAATGCACGAGATTTAAGTCTTTTAAAACTGATGTTTAATGTCGAGCCTGGGCCTTCTGCTAATAAATAAAATTAGGGTAATACCACCTGTACCCCATCCTCAGTTCTTATGAATGGGGTACAAAAACTTAATGTGGGAAATTAATTTAATTTTCCTGCATTTATAACGTTAATCAGGAGAATAATAATGAAAAAATTGCTACTTAGTCTAATGCTTATTTTAATAAGCCAGCTTGCAAACGCGGGTGTCGTTTCTATTGAACAACTAAACAAAGTTAATAAACTTAATGATGTTTTCTCGATAAAGGTGGTAGGAAGCGATTTTGATTACCCCCTTGAAGGCTTTGGTTTAAATATTGATTTTGAAGATTCTATACTTGAATTATTATCGGTCACTGTTGATTCAAATATTTGGGAATTTCATCAAACTGCAGGGGAGCGTTCAGCTGGAAAAGTGGCAAAAATCGGAGGTGCTTCGTTTAAAGGCGTAGAAAATAATATTCTATTTGCAATACTTGATTTTAAAGCAATAGGTATAGGTATTTCAGATTTAATTATATCGGATGCAAATCATCGTACAGTCGTATGGTCTGATCTTACCCTTTCAGATATTCCTCTAGATTTTAAGAACGCTCAAGTGCAGGTTGTACCCATTCCAGCAGCTTTTTGGTTAATGTTTAGTGGTGTAGCTTCGTTGCTTGCAATAGGGCGCACCAAGAAATTAAAGTACCCACTATAAGTCACAGGAGGTTTGCTTCACTTATGGTAAAAGGGTGGGCAAAAAAGATTGCTCACCCTACAAAGACTACATTTATCGTAACCGGTCACCTCCCCCTTTGAAAAAGGGGGATTGAGGGGGATTTGTCTAATAAAATCTCCCCTAACCCCTCTTTTCCAAAGAGGGGGACTGAACGGTTACCATTTATCAGTTCCCATATTGCCACGCAAGGCATTAGCAAAATTCCACAGCTATTTTTCCTGTTCTTTTTTATGTTGTTCTGACATGTTAGCTGTTGCCCTTCTTTATTGACTTAAATCGTTTGGATATTTGATTGTTCAGTATCAAAACCTGATATATGGTAACTATTCAGCTTGTGAGTAAACAATGATAATGTAGGAGCATCCGCCCTCGGCAATTGCTCCTGCATTGCTCTACCTACGTGCATCCATGCACTAGTCGGCACATCGCTTCGCTGCTCCTCGATAATAGCGCCTGCATTATTCTACCTACGGGCTTCCTGCCCTAGTGCATTGCTCTACTTACGTGCATAATCTACATGGATGTAGTGAATGCAGATATTGCAGGCGCAAATGTCTGTCCATGCACTAGTCGGTGCGAAGATAATTGAAAGTTTTAGAGAAAAGAGCATTATTATATTCGCGCCGAGGGCGGACGCTCCTACAAAACACTGCGCTCCCATAAGCTAAGGAACCTGGCAGTAGGGAAATAAGGATGTGCTGACAAGCGCATCAACTGCAAACTATGCGCTTCCTATCGTCAGCAGACCCTACATCAACATGCCTATGAAGCCAAAACCCTGCGCCATACTTTCGGGTATTATTAAATCCTCGTTCCTTAGAGTACTTACTTTTATCCCTTAAGAGAAAGTGCTTTATAGCTAAATTATAATGCTGGGGGTGAGTATTTTATGAGATTTCTTAGCAAGATAGCTGCCAGCAAATGCAGCTAATAGAAAACCGAAAATATGACCCTGTAGAACCTTATTTCTCAAAAATAAAACTAGCAGTCACTGGAATAGCTGTGCTGATAGAAGGGAGTTTTGCTAGTGTTCGTAAAACGTCAATACCTTTTACCAGGTTAAAATCACTGGCATTAATAATAATTGGCTTAATGGTTGATGCGAGTATTTTGTTACCTTTTAAAGCCGTTATACGTAAATTTGCTTCAACTTCTTGTTGCTGGCCATGGATAGATAAGGCAAGCTCTAATGTTTCTGTATATGATTCACCAACCTTTAATTTATTGATGCGATGAATATCAAGTTTAGTTGTTACCATAGCTTGAGGGTACTGAGATATTTCAAACAATACCTTTTTCATGCGTTCATTACGTTTAGGGATCATGCTCTCAAGGCTTGCTAAAGTAACGATTACCTTTGCTTCTCCATTATCTTTTAGAGAACCTTTCAGTTTTTCAAATGAGTGCACTTCGCCAATGGTTGATTTTTTGA
Organism: Methylomonas sp.; assembly: GCA_026988195.1. Classification (GTDB taxonomy): domain Bacteria; phylum Pseudomonadota; class Gammaproteobacteria; order Methylococcales; family Methylomonadaceae; genus QPIN01. Next base: position 3,660 of record JALSLS010000483.1, on the reverse strand, counting down.
TAGAAATAAAGTTGAGGGAAGACTCAGTATTGTTTAAAGCCCAGTCAGCAGATGCCGTACATACTGATGTGGATAAGGCTATGGCCAATAAAGTTTGTTTTAATCGAAATAATTTCATTTTTTGTATTCCCTGTTTTATAAAAAGGTTGGTTGGTGTTGCTGCTGATAATAATAAAAGGAATGTCCCGTTTAATATTCATCAACGATTGGACTTTCAGAATGGTGCAAAGTATATTTGTAAATATACCTAATATTTTAAGAGTTTTCAGGATAAATGTATCTATTAATAAAATTATTTTATGAAATTTGTCTATTTAAAAAAGGGCCGCAAGATGTACCTATTTCTAGAGGGTTATTATTTCTATTAATCCCTTGTTATGCCGGTGTTAGTTTTTTGATTTTAATTTTAAATACTGATGTTATAACGGCTGTTTTGCAAGTTTTGGTTGAACTCGTGTTAGTGCTGGGGCTTACAAATATGATTTTATTGATGGCCAAAAAAGAAAGCCGCTATCTACAGACAGTCAGTGCATTAATTGGTACAGATACCATTATCAGTTTTTTTGCGATTCCCGTTATGGCAACCTTAGTCGGGCAAGGATCTGTAAATTCCTTGGTGGTTATTGTGATATTAATGATTTGGCACTGGTTGGTTTCGGGGGCTATTTTTAGCCATGCTCTTGAGCGACCGCTCGCTTTTGGGATAGGAGTCGCTTTTTTGTATATACTAGTTTCTTATCAGGTGATGGGGTGGCTATTTCCTGAAATAATCATGACAGAATGAGGTAAACCATGGGACATTATAAACATATTTTATTAGCTGCTGACTTTACTGAGCATGGTGAGCATGTGGCTGAAAAAGCGAAAGCATTAGCGACAGAAAATCAAGCACAGCTTAGTATTGTGCATGTTGTTGATAACTTGCCTATTACAGATGCTACTTATGGGCCTATTATTCCTTTTGATGGGGATTTAACGGAGCAAATTATAGAGGCAGGAAAGAAACGATTATTAAAAATGGCAAAGGCGTTAGATATTGCTGAAGAGAAGCAATGGTTAGAGGTTGGCAGTCCAAAGCTTGAGATAGTGCGGGTTGCAGACGAAAATGATGTGGATCTTATTGTCGTAGGCTCTCATGGTCGGCATGGCTTGGCTTTATTACTGGGCTCAACTGCAAATGGCGTATTACATCATGCACATTGTGATGTTCTGGCTGTTCGCCTTAAAAATGATTGAATTGGTATTAGGTGGTGCGCGCTCGGGGAAAAGTCGCTATGCGGAACAGCAAGCCATTAACTCGACTAAAAAGGTGGTTTATATTGCTACCGCAGAAGCGGGTGATGCTGAAATGAAAGCCAGAATTCAGTTGCATCAGCAAAGTAGGCCACAGCACTGGCAAACGATTGAAGAGCCTATTCAGCTTGCTAAGATAATAGATGAATATGGCCAACAAGAACTTTGTTTGCTGGTTGATTGCCTGACTTTATGGCTAAGTAATATTCTATTTGATAAAACGGGTAAGCTACAACAGCCTATATTTGACAGTGAAACTGAAGCGCTTTTTAAAGTGTTATCTGGTTTTTCAGGTCAGCTTATCATGGTCAGCAATGAATTAGGGCTGGGCGTTGTTGCAATGGATAAAATGACGCGTCGTTTTGTTGATGAGGCGGGTTTATTGAACCAACAAGTTGCCTCGCTAAGCGATCGAGTGGTATTGCTTACAGCGGGACTTCCTCAGGTTTTAAAATAATTTATGGAATGGCTAAACACAAACGTTAAAGTACCTGACGTTGCATTTTATAAGGATGCTTTAAACCGACAGCAGCAACTAACAAAGCCTCCTGGTTCTTTAGGGGTATTAGAGGATATTGCGGTTCGTTTGGCTGCTATCCAAAACACACAAAAACCTACTGTTGAGAGAATCTGGGTGTCTGTTTTTGCAGCTGATCATGGTATTGCTGCAGAAGGGGTTTCTGCGTTTCCTCAGGTTGTGACGACCGAAATGGTCAGGAACTTTTCAACAGGGGGGGCGGCCGTAAATGTGTTGTCTGGTTTTATTAAAGCCCCGTTTGAAATTGTTGATGTTGGACTGGTTAAGCCTATTACATTAACTGAATTGATTGTGGATAGGGCGGGCGCAGGAACGGCTAATTTCGCAGTACAAGCGGCAATGACCGAGGGACAAATGCAATTGGCATTATCTGCTGGAAAAAAGGCAATAGAACGTGCTATTGCTCATAAGACCCAGTTGTTTGTTGGCGGTGAGATGGGGATAGCGAATACAACAAGTGCAAGTGCTATTGCTGCAGCTATAACAGGGCTAGGGGTAGAGCAGCTAACAGGGGCTGGAACCGGAATAAGTACTGAAAAGATTAATCACAAATCTTATGTGATTCAAAAGGCACTCGAACTACACCAGAAAAATTTGGACTCACCTTTAAAAATACTACAATATGTAGGGGGGTTTGAAATTGCAGCTTTAGTTGGCGCATATATTTTTGCCGCCCAACAAGGTTTAGCCATATTAATTGATGGCTTTATTAGCAGTGTTGCGGCATTATTAGCCATTAAAATTAATTCTAAAATACAACCATGGCTTTTTTATGCACATCAATCAGAAGAAAAAGGACATAGGCTTGTTTTAAAGTACTTAAAGGTGAAGCCTTTACTAGATTTAAATATGCGTTTAGGTGAAGGTAGTGGTGCAGTTGCAGCTGTTCCCCTGATGCAAATGGCCTGTAAACTCCATAATGAAATGGCAACATTTAAACAAGCCAAAATTACAATAAATTAAAATAATTATAAAGGTAATAGATTAATGATTGGGCATATTGAAAGTTACGATGAAGAGACGCAAACCGGAGTCATCGAATGTGACGATAAATTTTATGAATTTCATATAGATGAATGGGAGTCAGAGTCATCACCTACAGCAGGTGACGATGTTGACTTTATGCCTGAAGAAGATGGGAGTGCAACGAGTGTCGGCCCCGTTGGTGCTTATTTGCAAGATATACGAGCAGTAAAAAATCATTATATAGCGGCTGTATTAGGGCTGGTTTTAGGGATGGTAGGTGCTCATAGACTCTATTTAGGTTTTTATTGGTTGGCTATTATGCAAATGGCTGTTACTTATTTATCAGGGGGTTACGGTGTGGTTTGGGGGTTTGTTGAAGCTGTATTATTGTTTACTGGACACTTTCATCGAGATGCCAAAGGGCGACCTTTAAAATAAAAAGGGTTTAGAAATATCATTACAAATGATCCTCCTAAGCTTTATAGTTTGGCTATAAGACACCCTCTTTTAAGAGGTAAGGTAACTGGCAATAAATAACCCACCCAGATTGCGCAGATTTTTTGTTTCTGGTTGCCTAAATGCATGTCCTTGGTAGGTGCTCTAGGGTAACCCCCTTAAATTAAGCACATCGCTTGCTGTTGGTGCGCTTCCTATCGTCAGCACATCCTATTTTCTTAATTTGATATAGTAGCATGTGCTGTCACTCCCCTTTAATACGAAGAACAGACCTAGAAAAATTAATGGAAATATATTTTGCCAGACTCGCTAGCCGCTCATATTAATGAATTCATTTCTGCTTGCTCTTCAGCTATTAACCATTATTCCTGTTAAACATACTTTTATCGCCAGTGATAAAGAGCTGG
>JALSLS010000482.1 GCA_026988195.1 Methylomonas sp. | reverse complement strand
AGGGTGATCAACGTGTGTGCCAGACTGATAGATTGTTGTTCTATAAAACCATGCAGAAAACAGCATAATGCTGTTTCCTATTAACTGAGCTAGAGTAGAAGTACGATGATCTTTCTGAGAGATAACAGGCCGAAAAGCAATATGTTTTTGCTTTACTGTACTGGTTATAGCACAAATAAAGAGCGTTAGGATCAAGATCATTCGCTGTTTTTCAAAAGCAAACAAACTAATTTTGGCTACAGTCGTTTCTAATGTTCTAAAAACAATGACTGATGGGGTAATTCGTGCCTGGTTTTGTTCTGCAAGCTGATGCCTGCCAATACACAGTTGCCGAGCATTCATCAATGACAATGTAGCTACTTCACGGTCAAAAGGGCTTTCATCAAACAAGTCCTCCAACCCATCCAGAGTTTCAGTTTCCTGCTGAAGCTTTTGTAGTGCAGCCTCAATATCAGAATCAGGATTACAATCAGGAACAGGCACATCAGCTCGAAGCGTATAGTAATCATGCCATAAAAACTCACCTACATTCAGGAGTCGGGCATGGATTTGCTCGCTATTACCGGCAATGATGACCGATAATAATAGAAAAAATACCGGCAGGGTAGAGAACCACTCTCTACAGCTACGTAATTTAACAAATGCTTTAAAGCTCATATTGCGCGCTGGCCAAGTCTTATGCTGTTTTTTAAAAGGGGCTTTAAATAGAAGAACCCTTGCATTTTACTCTTTATCCTCAGCAGTACACTCAGCTTGATGAGGATCTTTTTTGCAACGAACCATTCGCATTAGCTTCAACATTTTACCGTTATAAATCCCTTTTTCACGTAACCTAATGCGTGACTGCCTAAAGACTTCAAGATACCCTGATTTATCCTGTTCAGAAATAGAGACCCACAGCTCCTTAGGAATTTTACTTTCATAGCGTTTAATTAACGCCACACTAGAATCAAATTGTGTAAGAGTATATTCTCTTGATTTTTGTCCAAATTGCTCGGGGAATTCAGCTTTCCGAATCAGCATTTGTAGGGTAATTTGAACCAATGAAAAATCAATCACCCCTCCGTTAGGCTGTAATCCTTTATAGAGTTCCATCGCCTCGTAAACAATAGCAGGCCCATAGGTCACATCAACTGAGCCATTATTAAACTTGCTAAACATATTGGTAATTGAGGTTCCTACTGGAGATGCCCCCACAAAGGAAACCATTTCAACTTGGGCAGGATCTGAATCTAAAATAGCAATACGTTTACCCGACAACTCCCCAACCGTATCAATAGTTCGGTCATTAACAAACATATAAGCCGCCCCTCCAGGTAAAATACCAACCACTTCATAAGGGGCAACCGTCATCAATTTAGCCGCTTTTTTAGAACTAATCGTGGTAATAACTGACTTTAAATGTTCATATGATGGCATTGCACCAATGGCATCCAAACTCCCTGTAAAAGCATTAAACTGCCTGGCTCTTATTCCGGTAAAACTGACTGCATCACAAAGACCCGATTTAAAGTCTTCTGCCGCCACCCGTTCACTGGTATAGGGTTTAAGCTCCAACTCTACTCCCCAAGACAACGCTACCGTTTTATAGTCTTTCATTTGTGAGTAAGTCGGGCCATTGGCACCTAATAAATCAAACACACACATTTTTTTAGGTTCGGCATGTACAGCGCTAACAGCCGCAACCAAAGTAGCAAAAACAGAGCTAATTAATAATTTACTGTGTAAATCCATTCCTATCTCCTTCAAAAATTATTAGTATTCATGTTACTTAGGCAACCGGCAACAACTTTGGAACGCGGATCTTTAGAGACTGTGAAAGTATTCTGTTTTTGACCTCCCCCTTTGGAAAAGATCGCAATTGGCTCCTGCCTAATGCGACACTACTACATCCATGTACAATGGGAGAGGGGATTTTATAAACATATAACATATTGATATTAAAATCTTTGTTTTTGTAATAAAATCCCCCTCAACCCCCCTTTTTCAAAGGGGGGAGGTGAACAGTTACTTTTCAGAGTATATCAAGTATATCCACCGTGTCTACTGTGTTTTTCCTATCATCCCAAAAACGACCAAAACCTCCAGTCGGGGTGCGCTTTCCTGTTGCTTCTGTCCACATAACATCAGACATTGCACGTAACTGAATGGTTGCAACTTTATCCAAAAATAAAAACTGTGGGTTAGTGACTATATTACTGTTCGCGCCCATATTATCTCGAATCAGTGCTTTTACTTGCTCATGCTGGCCTAAGCCAATATAAATCTTGGCGGCAATAACTTGAACAACTCTCATCCCTTGCTTTAACCCTGTTTGTACTGCCAAATCTAATACCTTGAAAGGCTCTACAGCTTCAGGTTTATTTTCTGGAAAACTCACCCAAATAGCCACTTGTATGGCATTAGGCAAGCCCCACCATTTTTCATTATCCAAACATGCAGCCCCTCGCCCCACTTTAAGGCTGATATCCAAAGGGACTTTTGCTGCTCCTTCAGAGGCCAAATCATTCAATACTGCTTGCAAACCATCCATCAATCCAACCAACCAATAAAACTCATCATTCCAGCTTTTAAATTGAGGGCATTGCTCACCCAGTACAACAGAATAAGCCAACTCAAGATTTCTATACCCTTTAAGTTGGCGTTTGGCGGCTAGGTTAAGGTATCTTTTCTGCAAGATTCTGGCATCTTGTGCCTCTGCAACATTTTTTGCATGTATCGCTCGCATATAGCGAAGCTCCTCTTCCCATGCTTTAAATTCTGCACAACTACCCGATAAAAAATCGAACATAACAGCAAGTTTATAAGGAGAAGCATTAATTTCAACAAGGCTAGGCACCAATAATGTTAAAGCTTCAGCCATCACACAGCCCATTTCAACATCATCTGTTTTTAACACATAAGGGACGGCTTGATCTTCAATAAAACTAACCAGAACTCGACCCGAATGGTTAACTAATCCATACCCAGCCGCCCACAATAGAAAAAAAGACAACACAAAAGGCATGATCCAGAAAAAAAACTTTTGCTTCTGTTTAATACTCACCTCCCCTCCTAACTATTCTCTATCTTCTGCGGTACATTCAAGTAACTCAGGTTTTTTCTTACAACGAACTCTACTCATAAGCTTCAGCATTCTCCCATCATAAATACCTTTATTGCGTAGTGATAATCGTACTTTTCTATACAACTCGTGGTAATGGGTCTGTTCTGCTTCAGAAATATTGATCCACCACTCAGGTGCAATTCTATCCTCATAGCTTTTTGCCAATTGCACTGCTTTATCAAATTCAGCTAAGGTATATTGCCGTGACTTTTGCCCATACCCTTCAGGGAATTTAGCTTTATGAATCATAATTTGCAAGGTAAGCTGAGCCACTGGAAAGCGGACAACCCCTCCATTATTTTGCATACCTTTATACAATTCCATTGCTTCATAAACCACTGCCGGACCATAAGTGACATTTACAAAACCGGAATTAAATTTCTTATACATTTCTGAAATAGATGACCTTACCGTAGTTGCACCTATCAAACGAACCAGCTCAAGTTGAGCGGGATCAGTATCCATAACGGCAACTCGAATATGACCAAGTGCATTCTGCTCAGCGTGGTAATCATTTACTAATGCTCGATTATTCACAAACAAATAAACGGCACCCATTGGGATAATTCCAACAACTTCATAAGAATCATTGATCATTAAGGAGCTTGCCTGTTCGGAGCCAATACTATTTATAATAGTTTTTAAATGTTGGTATGACGGTATGCCACCCATAGCATCCAAACTACCACTAAAGATATTAAACTGCCGGCTTTGAGTACCGGTAAAGCTGACAGCATCACAAACACCTGACTTAAAATCAGCCGCTGCCTTTTTTTCATTAACATAAGGTTTAAGTTGGAAATCAACTCCCCAAGACAGCGCAGCAATTTTATAATCCGTCATCTGCGCATAAATAGGGCCATTTGCACCTAATAAATCAAAAACACAAAGACGCTTAGTATCCGCAAAAATACAATGGCTATTTCCACTTAATACTAACAGCAATAACACGCTGTATATTCCATTGATTCTCATTTTCAATGCCTCCACGTTTATGCTGCATTTAATTTAAGGGGTGTGCAGATGAATAGAGCAATACTGTAGGATGGGCAAAGTGTAGCGTGCCCATCAATTCAGTGCCATTGATGGGCACGTCGTACCTCCTTTGCCCATCCTACTTTTAAGCTTACCTTAATGGCCGTTTCGTTCCAGTGTGGGAACCAAGGGCTCGGTCTTATTACAGAAGAAAATAGAGAGACTCTAATCAAAGTAACTCATCAATATCTATCATTTCAACTGTTGTTTCTGGGTCATCCCAAAAAGACCCTACCTTCCCTAACGGGGTTCGTTTTCCTGTTGCTGTTGTCCATAACTTATCTGAAATCGCTTGTATTTGTCTATTTGAAACTTGATTTAAACTTTGATAAGTTTCACTTATAGCGGTCTGTTTTAAATTTTTATACTCACGAATCACATTTTTGACCTGTTCCGTATTACCTCGTCCCAAATAAACTTGGGCAGCCAAAAGTTGAGGGGTTCTAATACCTTTTTCTAAGCCAATTTGCACGGCGTGCTGTAAACTTTTTTCTGGTTTTTTATCGGCAGGGTAACTGCCCGGAAGTGTCATCCAAATGGCAGCTTGAATAGCCTCTGGCATACCCCACCATTTCTCATTATCTAAACAGGCCGCTCCACGTCCCACTTTTACAGCAATATCCATAGGTACATTGGCAGAGCCACCCGAAGCAACATCATTTAATATAGCTTGAATTCCATTAACAAGCCCTAACAACCAATATAACTCTTCATTATCAGAAGAAAAGCGGGGACATTCTGCGCCAGGTTCAACAAAAGCTTTAGTCAGATATTGATACCCCTTAAACTGTCGTTGGGCGGCTAATGCCAGTAATCGTTGTTGAGCGATGCGTGCATCTTGGGCCTCAATCGAATTTTTAGCATAAATTGCCCGTAAATAGCGCAACTCTTCATTTTGTGCTTTAAATTCGGTACAGTTTCCTGCCATTAAATAGAACAAAATAGCCAGTTGGTCTGGGGGGGTTGTTACTTGTGAAAAACTTAATAGAAAAGGGGTGAAAGATTCAACCATCGAGCAAGTCAAGGCCACATCATCAGCTGCCAACATATAAGGAACGCCCTGATCTTCGGCATAATTGATCATTATCGCACCGGTTCCTTTATAAGCCAGCGAGCAACCATTTAATAATAGCAATAAACAAACTAATGGAAAATACTGATAAGCTTTTTTCAAAATTTCACCTTTCTATAGAGACTATCTAGTCAAAATATTTAATCAGTCCATAACCATAGCAAAATCTCTAGCTAATAAATATGCTTTTCGTCTTTCATCTAAATAATTTTCCTTCAGGCATAAAAAAAGGAAAGCTTTTATGCCTTCCCTTTTTGGAATACGTTTAAGTTAAATAAACTTAGAATACAAAAGAAATTTATGCTGCTCTTTGTTGCACATCCAGATTAAGCATACTTTCTATACTTAAGTGATAATCAAGCCCAGGCCACTCTATCCCCGTACCCTGACAAATAAACAAATAATTTGTAACTTCCTTAACTGTTGCTTCTTGCAACTCTTTATACCAGATCATTGGTGTGGAAATTAAGCGCCCATCTTCTAATTCGACATGAAGATAGCGATCATCAAAATGTACAGCCTTACCTTTAACTAAAATATTCATCCCACTCCCTCTCAAAGTCATCTTTATGTTCAGCAATTATTTGTAATGCCTTTTTAATATCTTTCGGCTTCATATAACTATTATACTTCGCGCGGTCACGACTGCGGTTTTCTAACCGCTGAGTTTTTGCCAATAGCTGCGTTACTGAAACAGTTGCGTAGCTTGCTATGCGCCTGTTTC
>JALSLS010000481.1 GCA_026988195.1 Methylomonas sp. | reverse complement strand
TAATACACTTGCCAAAGGTAAAGCAAATGCTTGCCCCCCTAACACGACCATTAAAGTTGGCATAATAGCAAGTGTTAGGGGTACCTTGATAATAATAGTGCTCCCCTCACCTTCCACCGAGTCAACTTCAACCATTCCATTAAGTTGGGTAATTCGAGTTTTAACGACATCCATGCCAACTCCTCGACCTGATACATCTGAGATTTCTGTTTTAGTTGAAAAACCAGGCATAAAGATCAAGTTATAGCATTCTTTATCGTCAAGTCTAGCAGCAGTCTCCTCATCCATTAGGCCTTTACTGACAACCACTTTTCTCAGGTTATCAGCATTCATTCCTTTACCATCATCTTTAATCGATAGCATAATATGATCGCCTTCTTGAGAAGCCTTCAAAACAACCGTGCCTTCTCTTGACTTACCTGCCGCAACCCTGTCATCAGGAGACTCAATCCCATGATCGACAGCATTTCTAACTAAATGTACCAGAGGGTCGGCCAAAGCTTCAACCAAGTTTTTATCTAAATCAGTTTCCTCTCCAACCAATTCTAATTTTATTTCTTTCTTTAAACTTCTAGATAAATCTCTTACTACCCGAGGAAACCGCCCAAATACCTTCTTGATGGGTTGCATTCGAGTTTTCATGACCGCCAATTGTAAGTCAGCAGTAACAACATCTAAGTTAGCAACTGCTTTGACCATGTGTTCATTAGAGCCTTCTTCTGAAGCTGCTTTCAATGTCTGGAATCGATTTCTCACTAAAACCAGCTCGCCAACCATGTTCATAATATCATCAAGAACATGGGTATCGACTCGAACAGTTGTTTCTCCTTTAGGTGCAGCTGACTTCTTAGCAACAGCTTTTTTCTCAGTCTCTATAACAGGTTCAGTTTTTACTGCTTTAACAACTTCTTTTTTTACAGCTACTGGCTCAGTTTTTTGCGCTTCAACTGTCTCAGGCTGTTTAACAATAGGCGGAGCTGAGGGTTGTTCTGGTGAGGTTCCAGTAACACTCGCATTAAACTTACCTTTTCCATGTAGGTCATCTAATAAATTATCAAACTCTTCTTCTGTTATATCACCAGAGCTAACAACTGCTTCAATTTTTTCTTCTTCATGCAAATCAGCGGCTGAAAACTGACCTTTCCCATGTAATTCATCTAATAAATTATCAAATTCTTCTTCAGTAATATCACCAGGATCGGTAGCTTGTTTCGAGGGAGGCGTTTCTTTATCGTCACTACCACTCACATCGGCTAAAGAAGGAGCTGAAAACTTCCCTTTACCATGCAGGTTATCTAATAAACTATCAAATTCATCTTCTGTTATTTCATCACTTTCGGCTTGTTCAGACGTTCCACTCTCAAACGTCTCATCTAACATCGAGGCAAACTCCTGCTCAACCTCATCAGCTACCACTGGAGGTTCAACAACTTCTGGCTCAGGCGAGCTAACAACTTTCGCTGCCAAACCTGCACGCGTATAAGTCTGTAACGTATCAAGTAACTCTTGCCCTGCTGCTTCAGGATCATTCCCTACTTTAACTTGATCAAACATCAAATTAACAATATCAACAACCTCCAGAATCACATCCATTAATTCTGCACTGACCTTACGCTCTCCTTCTCTTAAAACATCAAAAACATCTTCAGCTTTATGGCAAACAGCAACCAAATGATCAAGAGCCAAAAATCCAGCCCCTCCTTTAATTGTATGAAAGCCTCGAAAAATTGCATTTAATAATTCAAAATCTTCTGGTGAATTCTCAAGTTCAACTAATTGCTCCCCGAGCAATTCCAGAATCTCACCGGCTTCAACCAAAAAATCTTGTAGGATTTCGTCTTCTAGATCAATTGCCATAATTTTTCCTTAGAACCCTAGACTTGACAACAAATCATCAACATCATCTTGGTTATGTGCCACATCACCTTTTTTATCATCCACACCCGGCACAACAGGCCCTGGCGCTTCAGGTTCGGCTAGTTTGTTTGCCCCTGACTCAGTTACTCCGCCAGAAAGACTAATTAGCTCAACCATACTCACCTCTAGATTTTGAACTAAATCGATAACTCGCTTAATAATTTGCCCTGTAACATCTTGAAAACCTTGAGCCATCAAAATATCGTTAAGCCCTCGCTGAACTTGTAATAAAGAACCTTTAGATTCATTAAAATGCTTAGTAATCTCCGCACTCATATTTTTGAACTCTTCAAAAGGCATTTCTCTATCTAAAAAGCGCTCCCATTTTTCAGATAACTCACCCACCTGCTCATTAAGTGTTTGAGAAACAGGCAATAGTTCCTCTACCGCATTTAAGGTTTCATTTGCCGCTTGCTCAGTCATAGTAATAACATATTGCAAGCGTTCTTTTGCATCAGGTATTTCAGTTTCCGTCATCGCAGTGATTTTTGAATCTATTGAAAAACCTGTCATCGTGTCATGAAGTTGGCGGGTTAACTTGCCAACCTGTTGAAAAAGCTGACTCTCTTTCTGCCCTGCAATTTTATCCAGTAGTTTATCTGCTTCTATCTCTTTTCCCTGTTCTAATGCAACAACCAACTCCTTGGCTAGTGCTAAACGAAAGTCGTTCGTCATGCGTTATTCCCCCAAGTTGATTTACCCATCAATACGTTCAAATATTTTTTCTATTTTTTCTTTTAACGTCGCTGCAGTAAACGGCTTAATAACATATCCATTTACACCAGCCTGAGCTGCCATAATAATCTGTTCTCTTTTTGCTTCAGCCGTTACCATTAAAACAGGAAGGTTAACCAAATTGGGATCTGCTCGAACTGCTTTCAATAAATCAATACCCGTCATTCCAGGCATATTCCAATCAGTCACTAAAAAGTCAATCCCTCCAGCCTCCAAAATAGGCAAAGCAGTTTTACCATCATCTGCTTCAACTGTATTTGTAAACCCAAGATCTCTCAATAGATTTTTTACTATTCGTCTCATTGTCGAAAAATCATCAACAACTAGAATTTTCATGTTTTTATCCAAGGAAAATCTCCAACCTATATATTTTTAATCATTATGTTATATCGAACCAAATCAATAATACTCAAACCACTTTGAAAGGACATTAAAAACAACCTAACTCTTTATATTAAAAGAGCAAGTTGAACTTATGAAACCTTACCAAAAACATCAACCCAGCTCTGAAAACAGTTATAAACTTATTATTCAAAACCAGAAAACCAAATAAAGAAACACATAAATTCTTTACACTCTAAAACAACTGTCCATCACAACTTATCGCCTAAATAACTAGAAACAAACGGGGACGACTGTTTATTTTCCACGTTAATTTTGATTTTTATCTTTTGGTTAAGAATTATCTCCGTACTCTTTTTTAAATTCCATTTTTAAATAACTTACAACACCTTCGATACGATCAATATCTTCACAGATCTCTGCAGCCTTATCTTCATCGACCAATTCCAAATTTGTAGCCATATTTACTGAGAGTTTTTCTTCTAAGGCTTCAATAATTAACCTCCAATCTCCCATAATCATAGGAATTGACAAGCCATCAAGTTTATCCATTTTGAATCTCCTGTGATGTTAGTTTTATACATTTTTTAATATCTGAACCTATGTCTTGAAGTAGACCTAAATACTTCATAAGAGGCATATCTCTATCAGGTGCTATCATGAAGTGACCTTTCTTTGTAGGTGTTCTATCATGAATAATTCTTAGACCTTGAGGGATAAGGGCTCCTTTTTTTATTTTCCAGACATTCTTACCTTGTCGCTTCATACCTGTAGTGAGATGATCGAAAGTGGAAAAGCCATTTCCGTTTGCTCGTATATGTGCAATGCCTGATTTTTCATAGATTGAAATATCTTTAAGAGCACGGTTTTGACTAAATTAGGACTTGATGCGTTCCCACTGCGAAATAGCGGCCGTTGTAGCTCATCAAAATCTTCGATAAACAATAACTCTGGACTAATCATTTAAAAACCTTCTCTATTTTGTAGTGCATATAAAGATAACTATAACAATAGATGTAATATTATGTTTTTTCAATGTCTGCTTAGCTATTTAATATTTTCTGATTCGTTATAAAGGAGTTGAAAACAAATAATCATCCACTATTGGACAGGTTTTTTTTCTATCCCCCCTAGGTGTATTGTTGCTTATCAACCCATTCTGTCAGCCTTGACCTCAGCCTTAACATAGCTTGGCTACTAATTTGGCTAACTCTAGATTCACTGACATTTAACACCTCACCAATTTCTCTTAAATTAAATTCTTCATCATAGTAAAGAGCAACCACTAAGCGCTCTCTTTCAGGTAAACTCATAATCGCTTCAGCCAGTGCTTTCTGAAACGCTTCCTGTTCGAACAAGTCGCTAGGTGAACCCTCTAGTTGTTCGATATTTTGAAAAACAGTATCGCCAGCCTCAGACAACCCTTCAACACTTAAAACCTTACAGCCAACAGAGTCTTGTAACATTTTATTATAGTCATCTAAATCAACTCCCAATTGCTCTGCAATGTCGACATCCTTAGCCTCTCCACCTAATCTATTTTCAACATTTCTAATGGCTTCTGAAACCATCCTTGACTTTTTATGTACAGAGCGAGGTGTCCAGTCAGATCTTCGAACCTCATCAAGCATTGACCCTCTTATCCTAATCCCTGCATAAGTATCAAAACTTGCCCCTTGAGAGACATCATAATTTTTTACCGCTTCTAACAATCCCAACATACCAGACTGTATTAAATCATCCACTAACACGGTATCGGGTAATCGCCCCATCAAATGAAAAGCAATTCGCTTTACCAAAGGCATATGTTGAATCACCAAATCATCAGTGCTTCCTGTTTGCATAGTGGTTGCGTACATTGCCGCTCCATTCATGCGGCATCCTCTTGGGTACTATATTCAATCATTCTTTCTACAAAAAATTCCAAATAGCCACCCGCTTGTACCTTAATCGGCCAGCCATCAATAATAAGAGCCAAATTTTTCAAGGCTAAAGCAGCTTTACTGCGGGGATAAGCCTCTACTACAGGCGTTTGCTTACGTACTGATTTTCGTAAATATTCATCAAAAGGAACTCCCCCTGCATAATTTAGTGTCACATCCAAGTATTTATCAGTTACCGTGGTTAATTTGTTAAATAACTGCTGACCTTGTTGTATTGATTGCACCATATTTGCCACGATATGAAACTTATTGATGCCATAATCTCGATTTAATAATTTAATATAAGCATAAGCATCTGTTAATGAAGTTGGTTCATCACAGACAACCACAATAATCTCCTGACAGGCACGCGCAAAATTAACCACACTAGACGAAATTCCAGCGGCTGTATCAACAATCAAAACATCAAGGTTTTTGTCTATCTCACTAAAGGCTCTTATCACTCCCGCTTGTTCAATAGCCGAAAGCTCTGACATTTGCTGTACCCCCGAAGAGGCAGGGATGACTTTTAAACCTGCAGGCCCGGTCAACATAATATCTTCTAGTGATTTTTCACCCTGTAAAACATGAGATAAATTATATTTTGGGGAAAGCCCTAATAAAATATCCACATTTGCCAAGCCCATATCGGCATCTAGCAAAGCAACGCGTCGCCCCATTTGCGAAAGAGCCACACCTAAATTGACTGATAAATTGGTTTTACCGACTCCGCCTTTACCGCTAGTAACAGCAATGACTCGAACAGGTTTTGGTTTAATTTGTCTCATTTTTCGTATTCCAGACGCTTGATCAACTGACTTATGCATAACCTTCTGCCACCCAGTCGTCATAACTTAATGCATCATTATAATCATTTTCTTCATTTAACTCAGCAGCACACTGTTCTATTAGCGTATATGCATCAGGAAAGTAAATATCTTCAGGAACTTGCTGGCCATTAGTCATAAAAGAAATAGGTAATTGTTGTTCTATACTGGCTGACAAAGCTGCGCCTTGTACAACTGTTTCATCTAGTTTAGTCA
>JALSLS010000480.1 GCA_026988195.1 Methylomonas sp. | reverse complement strand
GGATATCTTCGTCACGCCAATTTCTTTTCTCTTTAACCCTATCAAACCCAAAAAAACCGGTAATTTTACCTTTATCAGAAATAGGCACTGCCAACAGGGATTTCATCGACTGATGCTGAAATTCTGCATGTTGATTACTGGCTTCAGCAGGCAAACTATCAGCATCATCAATTCGAACTACTTTATTATCTAATAATTGAACTATGAACCATGAATACTTGGTAAGTTTAATATTTTGCATATTATCACCAATAGGGGTAATCCCTTCTGCGCACCACTCATGAGTATTTGACATCAATGTTAAATCATCAGATATACTAAATAGATAACTTCTATCAACCCCTAACACTTGACCTAATAGTTGTAGGCAATTATTAATTGTAAGATCCATAGAATCATACCCAGATTCTAAAAAATTTATTGCGATTTCAGAGGTCACACTTTCAATCTTGATACGCCTAGCAAAAGCCGCCTGAGTATTTTTAAAATGGGTAATATCAGTAAAATGAGACAGGTAATATTCGATATTCCCCTGTTCATCTAACATTTGACTAACATTAGCCCAAGCAACAAATAAGCTACCGTCCTTCTTACGATCTATTATCTCTCCCGTCCATGATTTTTTAGTATTGATATGCTGCCAGAACTCTGTATAAAACTGTTGGCCATGCACTCCACTTTGTAATATTTCAGGCGTTTTACCAATTACCTCATTTTCTGCGTACCCTGTTATTAAACCAAAAGCTTTATTAACTTTAATTATTCGTTTATTGGCATCAGTAATTAAAATAGCCTCACTCACATCAAAGGCAGTTGCATTAAGCTTTAATGCTTTTAATAACTGTTTGTTATCAATTGTTTTTTGGCTAAGCTGCTTAGCTTTAATAGCCAGCATATAGTTTATAATAACTCCAGAAATTATAAGTAGCGGTAAAATAATAATAATTAACCGAGATAATTTATTTAACAGCTCAGCCATTGCTTGTTGTTCTGTCAAGTGAATAGCTTGCTGATAGTTATTAGCCATTCGCTTTAAAGACAACACTGTATTAACAAGAAGTGTCTCATCTGTTTTACCCAAGTCCTCCAAGGTTTGTGTTGCTTGATTTTCTTGCTCTATCAAAACTTGCTGAATATGGCTTTGATCAACAATTGATTGTATTATTTGAAGGGCATTTCTCTCCTCTTTAGATAGATTGAGAGAGCTATATCTTTTTAATACACTTTTAATTCCTAAGATACATTCAATTGTGTGTGCGGGGGAATGTGACTTATGAAGCAGAATATACCTTTTAAGATGAGGCGTAAAAACACTAATTTCCATTAAGCTTTCAATTTCAGAAAGCATGGTATTCCTAGCTTTAATATTTTCAGCCTGATACTGATGACTGTCTTGTAAAGACTGAAACCCAGCTTTTACATTAAAAAAAATGACCGAAGAGATAAGAAGTACAATCATTAAAAAGCAGTTATAAAGTTTAAAAAAATAACTCAAACTGCTTTTATCTTTTATTGCAGAAGGTTCTAAAATAACTTTCAAAATATAGGTATTAAGGTTCTATTTGATAAATATTCCCTCTCCAAAAATATTATTTTAGCTGTTTTTTTACATAATACAGGGAAAAGTAAGTGTTTTAAGGAGGTTAATATAGGTAAAAACACTTTGCACACAAACGTTAGCAAAGCATTTCGAATTGCCTATTTTTTTGAAACCACAGTCACTCCATCTATCTGAATCAAATTATTTTGTATAGCCAGCCGCACTATATCAGCTAAGTTTTTCAGCTTTAATTTTTGTTTGATCAACCCTAAGTAGTTAGCGACTGTTTTTTCCGCTAAAAATATTTTTCCTGCTATTTCTGGGATACTATTTCCCTCTGCCACTAAACAAAATATATGAAACTCACGTTCAGATAGCGTTGACAAAACATTTTCTGTTGATTCTAATCTTGAATAAACCATAGACTGTGCAAGTTCTGATGAAATATAAGCTTTCCTTTTATTAGCCATCTCTATAGCTTTCACAATATCCATTAAATCACTGCTTTTAGCGACATAAGCATAAGCACCCGCACTTAGGATACGCTCAATAAGCTGGGTATTTTCATGGATAGAAAAGATAACAATCTTTGCATCAGGAGCACGTTTCCTGATAAATCTAACACCATCAATACCGGTACTTCCAGGCATTAAAATATCCATCACTAAAACATCTGGTTTTAGCTCATTATAGGTTGCCCATGCTGAACTTACATTATCAGCCTGACCTACAACCTCAATATTGTTAGCTTTCAAAATACGTTCAAGTCCTTCTCGAACAATAGCATGGTCATCAGCTAACAAAACTCGGATCAACACAAAAAATTCCTTAACTTATCAATTTAAGGAACGTGTATGGAATAACTTCCCGAAATTATAACGTAGGATTTTTGTTTCAGGTGGAATGATCTCATGAGGCGCATAGCAAGCTACGCAACGAATGAGATCATTCCATCTGGAGCAAAAAGACAAGTTAGAAATCGGGAAGTTGTTTCATGCACGTTCCTAAGCATTCTATAACAAATATTGTTTAATACCCCAGTTTACAGGAAAATCCCCTTTTTTAGATAGGGTATTGTACTTAGCCTTGCTTTATAGGTAAAGGCTTACACTATTAAGTCTTCTTACCCTACAAAAAGTAACCTTATTAGTCTAACCTTAATAGAATAGAGTTATTACCGTAACCACTCATCTTGTGAGTAGACAGTGATGATGTAGGAGCGCCCGCCCTCGGCGCGAAGATAATAGTAGGTTTCAGAGAAAAGAGCATTATTTTAATCGCACCGACTAGTGCATCGACAGATATTTGCTCCTGCAATACCTGCATTCACTACATCCATGTAGATTATGCACGTAGATAGAGCAATGCTGGAGCAGCGAAGCGGTGTGCCGAGGGCGGATGCTCCTACGAAACATTTCACTGAAAATGCTGAGCAGTTACTCATTATCAAACTATAAAAAATCAATATTTATATATTATGAATTATAAAACCCTTCCCCTCTATAAGTTCAATGTTGCTTGATAATTACTCAATAAAAGTTAAATTAATTTTAACTCTATTGATTACCTCACTAGTGACTCCTCTTGGGCTATTGGCTTATATTTTATTAATTGAGAACCAGGAACAAGAACAAAAACAACAACTTGTTATAAGAAAAAAACAACAAGAAAAAGTCTTTTTCTTTCAAAATAGCTTACATAAAACTTATTCTGATATTCTCTACATCAGTCGAATAGTTAATAACGCGCTTAAACCAAGTAAAGAAGAACAGGCCAAACAATTACCTAAAAATATTAGCTTTTTCTTTAAGAACCTTCTAAATATTAATCCCTTATACCAACAAATAAGCCTTATTGATCATAAAGGCCAAGAACAGCTTAGATACAATCAACGCCAAGGAGTTATTTTTAGTACACAAAGCAATAACCTTCAAAACAAGTCCAAACATGCATATTTCTCCGAAACTTTAAAATTAAAAGTTGGTGAAATATACATTTCTAATATTGAGCTCAATCAAGAAAATGGGGTTATTGAAACACCTTTCAACCCAACCTTACGCTTAGCAACAAAAATAGAACACACTCAGAGTGGGTTTGTGGGGATTATTGTTATTACTATTTCAGCTCAACAAATTATAGATAAAATCAACAAGAACCCTGTCCATGACACCTATCTTATAGACCAGAAAGGCTACTATATTAGCCACCCTCAAAATACCAAACAGTGGTCAGCTACTTTCAATAAACAATTTAATTTTAATAATGATTTTCCAGCACTGAAAAATTGGCAGCAATTTATACAGAAAAATGACCCTGTTAGTTTTAAAACCACTTCCCAACAAATACATATTTATCCAATTGATAGTGGTAGTCAATTTAATAGGCAGTGGTTTTTAGTGACAGCCCTCACTTCTTCAAATATTTGGAGCTATATTCAACAGGAAATTATTCTTATTAGTGCAGCATTGATAGGCATTATTCTTTCTATTCTATTGGGTAGCTACATTTCTAGACACTGGATTGTTCAACCCATCCACTATATCGAAAGTATTTCTCGGCAATTAGTTGAAGGTAAGCCAATTGGATTAACCAGTTCGTATAATCAACAAGATGAATTAGGTTCACCGTGTAGAAAATTACACCAAATGGCTCAAATTCTTTCAAAAAACCAAGAGCAAAATAAATCCACCATCAAATCATTGAATAATGAAGTTTTGTATCGAAAGAAAGTAGAAGACGACTTAAATATTTATAAGACCTTCTTTGAATATTCATCTGAAGCAATGGTGATTACCGATAGCAATGAAATAATTACCCACATCAACCCTGCATATACTCATATAACAGGATACAATCAAAATGATGCTATTGGTCAAACACCTAAAATACTCAATTCAGGAAAACAGGATTCTGTATTCTATAAAAAATTATGGCAACAACTTAATACTCTAGGCTCATGGCAAGGGGAGTTATTTAACCGACGAAAAAATGGCGACATTTTTCCTGTTCACCAGTGTATTAATTCAATTAAAATTAATGGATCACATTCCCAGCTTTATATTTCTGTATTTTCTGATATTACCCAGTATAAAGAATTTGAAGAATCCTTAAAACAACATGCTTACTACGATCCTTTAACCAATTTGGCGAATAGAAAACTGCTACAGGATAGATTAAAACAAACCATTGCCAAAAGGTATCGTGATAAAAAACATGCGGCATTATTGTTTCTAGACCTTGATAATTTTAAATATATCAATGATTCACTAGGCCATGATATTGGGGATTTTTTATTACAAAAAGTGGCCATAAGACTGCAACAAAATTTTAGAGCGATTGATTCCATTTCTCGCTTTGGTGGTGACGAGTTTATAATTTTAATTAATGACTTACCCACCGATATTGATAAAAGCTATACGCTAGTTACAAACCTAGTACACAAGTTATTATCATTGTTAGCAAAACCCTACTCTATTCAACAGCATGAGTTATTTATAACCGCTAGCATTGGCATCTGTGTTTTCCCAACAACAGATACCCTTAGCCCTGAAGATATAATAAAAATGGCTGATATTGCTATGTATGAAGCGAAAGGTGATGGTAAAAGCACCTACCGTTTTTATCATTCTGATATGCAGGAAAAATCACACCAAAGACTTATTATCGAAAATGGCCTAAGAGAAGCTATAAAACAAGACCAATTAGTTTTATTTTATCAATGCCAATATACAGATCAGAGAAAGCTTATAGGTATAGAGGCATTAGTTCGCTGGCAACACCCAGAACAAGGCTTAATACCCCCTGATAAGTTTATACCTATTGCCGAAGAATCTGGGTTAATCATTGCTTTAGGAGAAAGCGTTATTAGACAAGCTTGTTCACAATTAAAAAAGTGGGAAAAACAAGGCCGCGAGATTCCCCATATTGCAGTTAACATTAGTCCAAAACAATTTTCCGAAACTCATTTTATTGAAAAAATTTGTCATATTTGTAAAGAAAATAACATAGCTCCAAAAAAAATAATGGTAGAACTGACTGAAGCGTCTATTATTCATAATATTGAATCCAGTATAGAAAAAATGAAAAAACTACAACAGTTAGGATTTCGGATTTCAATTGATGACTTTGGCACCGGTTATTCATCTCTTGCATATTTAAATAAGCTACCTATTAACCAACTAAAAATTGATAAATCCTTCGTTGATGATATTAACGTAGAGAGTGGTGAAGCTGTTATTGTCGATACCATTATTGCTATGGCTCATCATTTAAAACTAGACCTTATTGCAGAAGGTGTAGAAAACGAATACCAACTCGATTATTTAACTAAGCATAACTGCCGTGGTTTCCAAGGTTATCTTTTTTGCAGGCCAGAACCTGCAAATGATGTTTTTAATCATCAGAAATCATTCGCACTTAAAAAAAAC